>NZ_JBEPBF010000013.1:0-115114 GCF_040298985.1 Streptomyces sp. NPDC001093
GCGGCTTCTTCTTCCCCATGCTCTCCATGATGGACATCATCCTTCTGGGACCGAAGCCCCTGATCTGCGATGTCCGTCAAAGCGGATCAAGCCCACTTCGTCCTGACCCGGGCCTGGCTGTGTCTCTGCCCTGACCCTGACCCTGACCCGGCCCTGGCTCGGCTCGGCCTTGACCGGGCCCCTGACCCGGCCCTGGCCAGGGCCCGGGCCGGAGCTCCAGCCCCGGGCCGAGCCCCAGCCGCGACCCCTGACTCCGGCCCAGCCTCAGCCCGCGTTCCGACCCCGGCCCGAGCCCGAGCCTCAGGCCGAGCCCTTGCCCCGAGCCCGATCCTCAGGCGGAGCCCTTGCCCCGGCCCCGGCCCCGGGCTGAGCCCTAGCCCCGGCCCGGCTCGGGGCCGAGCCTTAGTCGCGGCCCCTGACTCCGGCCCCAGCCTCAGCCCCGGTTCCGACTCCGGCCCCAGCCCCGGCGCCCCGGCCCTGACCCCAACCCCGGCCTTGACCCCGCCCCAGCCCGAGTCCGATCCTCAGGCCGATCCCCAGCCCCAGCCCCGGTCCCTGACTCCGGCCGTAGCCTCAGCCCCCGGTCCTGGCCCCGGCCCGAGCCCGAACCCAAGTCTCAGAGCGAGCCCCGGCCCCAGCCCGAGCCTCAGGTCGATCCCCAGCCCAGCCCTGGCCACCGCCCCGGCCGCCCCCCCGAGCTGAACGCTCGGTGAACCCTCTCGGAATGCGGTGGCGGGATCGGCCCCGGGTTTTGTACCGTGGAGGAACAAAGTGGCTCCCGCCCGTTTTCCCTGACCGGCGGGCGGGGCCGCCTTGTCCCTCCCTTCGGGGTCTTTTTCGTTCCTGGAGCTGCCGATGACGGCCACCGCCACGCCCACCGTCCTCACCGCCCGTGCCCTCCTGCTCGACATGGACGGCACCCTGGTCAACTCGGATGCCGTCGTCGAGCGCATCTGGCGCCGCTGGGCCGAGCGGCACGGGCTGGACGGTGACGAGGTGATGAAGGTGGTCCACGGCCGGCAGGGTCACGCCTCCATGGCCGTACTGCTGCCCGACCGGCCCATGGAGCAGAACCTCGCCGACAACGCGCGCATGCTCGCCGAGGAGACCGCCGACACCGACGGCGTGGTCGAGATCCCCGGCGCGAGCGCCTTCCTCGCGTCCCTGCGCGGTCTCCCGCACGCCCTGGTGACCTCCGCCGACGTCCCGCTGTCCACCGCGCGGATGAACGCCGCCGGGCTGCCGCTGCCCGAGATCCGCGTCACCGCCGAGTCGGTGGGCGCGAGCAAGCCCGATCCCGAGGGGTTCCTGAAGGGCGCCGCCGAGCTGGGCGTGGATCCGGCGGACTGTGTCGTCTTCGAGGACTCCGGCGCGGGGATCGCCGCGGGGCGCTCCGCGGGGATGACGGTGGTGGGGGTCGGGCCCCGCGCCGCTCTGCACGGACCTGACGTGGTCGTGCCGGATCTCACGCAGGTGCGGGTCGAGGCGACGGGCGACGGGACGATCCGGCTGCACATCGGCTGACGCGGCGTTCCCGCCCGCCCCTCACGGCTCCCGCGTCTCCGCCTCCAGGCTCTTCCGGGTCGCCGGTCCGTACACCCCCAGGGTGTCGCCCCGGACGCCCCGGGCCAGTTGGTAGGTGCGTACGGCGTCCTCCACCGGGCGGGTGAAGTCGCCGTCGATCTGGTCGCCGTAGAGGTTCAACTGCCGTAGCCGCTGCTGGAGTTCGGTCACCTCCGGGCCCTGGTCGCCGAGGTGCAGCACCGGTGCGACGGCCGGGGTGGTCCGCGGGGCGGCGGAGGCGGTTGTGGAGGCCGGGCTGGACGGGACGGCGGGCGGAGACGGGGACGGGGACCGGGACGGGGGCGGCGATGTGGACGGTGTGGCCGGCGGGCTCGGGGGGCCGGCCGATGCGGTGGGCGGTGGCACCGGCCGGTGCGACGGGGCCGGGGAGGACGGCGCCGGCGGCGACGCCGGGACCGGTGTGCTCACCTCCGGGACGCTCTGCCTGACCTCCTGGGCCGCCCGGTCCCGGGACGGCGCGTGATACGCGAACAGCCCGCTCGCGAACCCGGCCGCCGCGAGCGCCGTGCCGGCGGCCGCGGCACACAGGAGGACGGTGGTGCCTCGCCGGTTCGGCCACGGTGGCTCGTGCTGCGGCTGGGATGGATCGTCGTTCGGCTGCAGCGCCGCTGTGGCTGGTCGCTCCCCCAAGTTCTCGGCTGCGCTCGAACCCGGGGGGACCCCCATCGCGGCGGAGCCGCATATCAAAGCACGGCCCCGTGCCCCTTCGGGGCGCTTCCCCTCGAGCTCCGACACCGCGCGTAACGGAAGCGTGGTCTCGGCGGGCTCGACCTTCACATACGGCCGTATCCGCAGCGGGTCGAAGTCCTCCGCCGCTGCCGCCTCGGCCGTGCGCGTCTCGCGCAGGGCCTCGGCCGCGCGCTCGGTGCAGTCGCAGGACGGGCTCAGGTCCGGACCCCTCGGTGCCCCGCACTCCGGGCAGCTGCGGCCCTCGGAATCACTCACGCGTTCGCCCCTCCCCTCACGAACCACCGACACTATGCGCAACTTCTTCGCATCCGCCGCCCGAAACGCGGGACTCGACAGGCCATGAACGGTGACTCCGACCACGATGGAGTCAGGTGCATCCGAGCCCCGGGAGGTCTCCATGGCCCTGGACACGCACGGCACGGAGAAGGAGATCAAGGCCGCCGAGCACGTCTCCGGCAACGTGATGGTCTCGATCGGCGCCCTGCTCCTCGGGCTGCTGCTCGCCGCGCTCGACCAGACGATCGTCTCGACCGCGCTGCCCACCATCGTCAGCGATCTCGGCGGTCTCGAGCACCTGTCGTGGGTCGTCACCGCCTACTTGCTGGCCTCGACCGCCGCGACCCCGCTGTGGGGCAAGCTCGGCGACCAGTACGGGCGGAAACGGCTGTTCCAGGCCGCCATCGTGATCTTCCTCGTCGGCTCGGCCCTGTGCGGCATGGCGCAGAACATGGGCGAGCTGATCGGGTTCCGGGCGCTGCAGGGCCTGGGCGGTGGCGGACTGATGGTGCTGTCGATGGCGATCGTCGGCGACATCGTGCCGCCGCGTGACCGCGGGCGGTACCAGGGGCTGTTCGGGGCCGTGTTCGGGGCGACCAGCGTGCTGGGCCCGCTGCTCGGCGGGCTGTTCACCGAGCATCTGAGCTGGCGCTGGGTGTTCTACGTCAACCTGCCCGTCGGCGTCGTCGCGCTCGCCGTGATCGCCACCGCCCTGCACATCCCGCGCCGCACCGCGCACCACGTCATCGACTACCTCGGTACGTTCCTGATCGCGTCCGTCGCCACCTGCCTGGTGCTGGTCGCCTCCCTCGGCGGGACGACCTGGGCCTGGGGCTCGGCGCAGATCATCGGGCTGGCCGTGCTGGGCGTCCTGCTGGCCGTGGCGTTCGTCGCCGTGGAGCGCCGGGCCGACGAACCGGTGCTGCCGCTGAAGCTGTTCGGCATCCGCACCTTCACCCTGGCCGCCGTCATCAGCTTCATCGTCGGCTTCGCCATGTTCGGCGCGATGACCTACCTGCCGACCTTCCTGCAGGTCGTGCACCGGGTTTCGCCGACCGTGTCCGGAGTGTACATGCTGCCCATGGTCGCCGGCCTGCTGCTGTCGTCCACGGTCTCCGGGCAGATCGTCAGCCGCACCGGCCGCTGGAAGGTGTTCCCGCTCACCGGCACCGCCGTCACCACCATCGGCCTGCTCCTCCTGCACCGGCTCGACGAACACAGCTCCACCGCCGAGATGAGCGCCTACTTCTTCGTGTTCGGCCTCGGCCTCGGCCTGGTCATGCAGGTGCTCGTCCTCATCGTGCAGAACGCGGTGTCGTACGAGGACCTGGGCGTCGCCACCTCCGGCGCGACCTTCTTCCGCTCCATCGGCGCCTCCTTCGGCGTGGCGATCTTCGGCACGGTGTTCGCGAGCCGCCTCGGCGACAAGCTCGCCGCCGCCCTCCGGGGCGTGCACCTGCCCCCGGGCGCGTCCGCGAACTCCCTCAAGTCCGACCCGCGCGGCATCGCCGCCCTGCCGCCCGCCCTGCGCCCGGCGGCCCTGCACGCGTACGCGTCCGCCATCACCGACGTCTTCCTCTACGCCGCCCCCGTCGCCCTCCTCGGCTTCCTGCTGGCCTGGTTCCTCAAGGAGGACCGGCTGCGGGGCTCGGTCACCGCGCCGGACGCCTCCGAGACCATCCCGCCCAACCCGGTCGAGCGGTCCTCCTACGACGAGTGCAGCCGCGCCCTGTCCCTGCTCGGCACCCGTGAGGGCCGCCGCGAGGTCTACCGGAAGATCACCGAACGGGCCGGGTACGACCTGCTGCCCGCCGCCAGCTGGATGCTGCTGCGCATCCGCAAGTACGGCTCCATCGAGCCGGGCGTGCTCGCCGAGCGCAGCCCCGTCCCGCTGGAGGCCGTCCTCGCCGCCGCCCGCCAGGTCGAGGAACGGCAGCTCGCCGAACGCCAGGGCCTGGACCTGTACTTGACCCCCTCCGGACGCGTGGTCGCGGAACGGCTCGCCAAGGCCCGCGAGGAGTCCCTCGCCGAACTCCTCGGCGACTGGTGGGAGCCCGGCCGTTCCACCGACCTGACCCAGCTCGTCAGGGAACTCACCGGCGAACTGTGCGGCACCGAGCGCGAGCGACCGCACAACGCGACGACCACCAGGGTCAGTTGAGCGCCAGCTCCTTGCGGAACCAGTGCTCGGCGTAGACGTCGTCGTTGTGCGGACCGGTCTCCGTGTAGCCGAGTCGGGCGTACAGGGTGCGCGCCTCGACCAGGTCGGAGCGGGTGTCCAGGATCAGCCGCCGGGCACCGAGGGCGCGGGCGGCCTCCTCGGCTGCGGCCACCAGCAGCGGAGCCCCGCCCCTGCCGCGCAGCTGCTCGTACACGAACACCCGGGTCAGTTCCGCCGTGTCCGGCTCCAGCAGCCGTACCCCCGCCGACCCGGCCGGCTCACCGTCGTACCGGCCGACGAGCAACTGCCCGGTGGGAGGCGCCAGTTCGGATCCCGTCGCGGCCGCGATCTCCCGCTCCAACTCGTCGGGGCCGGTACGACGGCCCTCGTGCAGCAGGTACCAGCGGTCGCTGACCTCCGTGTAGTACGCCCGCCACAGCGCGGCGGCGACCGGGGAGTCGTACGGTTCCGGGGCGATCGTCCACGTCATGCCGGCCATTGTCGGCGGCCGTCCCCGCACCGACGAGCGAATTTCCGCAGACTGTCTGCCGTGAACCGCACCGACCGTCTCTACGCCCTCGTCGAGGAACTGCGCGCCGCCGCTCCCCGGCCCCGCAGCGCCCGCGCGCTCGCCCGGCGCTTCGAGGTCAGCGTCCGCACCATCGAGCGGGACCTGGCCGCGCTGCAGCAGTCCGGGGTGCCCATCCACGCCGAGCCGGGCCGCAGCGGCGGCTATGTGCTCGACAGGGAGCGGACGCTGCCGCCGCTGACCATCACCCCGGCCGAGGCGACCGCCCTCGCCGTCGGGCTGCACACGCTCTCCGGGACCCCGTTCGCGGCGGACGCGCGCAGCGCGCTGCACAAGGTGCTGGCCGTGATGCCGGAACGGGAGCGCAGGGCGGCGGCCGAGCTGACCGAGCGGGTACGGCTGCTCGTCCCGGCCGCCCGCCCGGCGCGGCCCGCCGGACCCGTGGTGCCCGCCGCCCTGCGGGAGGCGCTCACCGCGGGCCGGGTGCTGCGGCTGCGGTACGCCGACGCCGCCGGCCGGATCACCGGACGGGACGTGGAACCGCTCGGCTTCCTCGGTGGCACCGAGCACTGGTACCTGGCCGGCTGGTGCCGGCTGCGCGACGCCCCGCGCGGCTTCCGGCTGGACCGGGTCCGCGAGGCCACCGCCCTGGACGAGCGGGCCCCGCACCGCGCCGTGGACCTCGCCGCCCTCGACACGCTCGGCTCCGACGTCGTACCGCTCGACGCGGCGACCGTGATGTGACGGCAATCACCGACAGGGGGGTGTCGCGGGCGGGGCGCAGGCTGATGCCCATGACATCGACATCGACCTCCCTGACGAGCTCCGCCGGTCTCACCCCCGCCACCGGCATCGCCCTCTTCGACCGCTGGACCGCGCTGTGGAACGGCGACTTCAGCGACCCGGAGGCGTTCCTCGCGCCCGGCTTCCGCATCCGTTTCGGCAACGATCCCGAGCGGGGCGCGACCACCGACGCGGTGCACGGCCCGGCCGGGATCCTCGGGCTGATCTCCGCCTTCCGCGAGGAGAAGCCCGGACTGCGCTTCACCGTCGACGGCACGCCGGTGGTGGACGGCGCGTCGGGCCGCACCGCCTGCTGCTGGTACGTGACCCTGCCGGACGGCACCCAGAAGAGCGGGATCGACCTGCTGGAGGTGGCGGACGGGCGTATCGCGGCGGTCCGGTCGGTGACCGGACTGCGCCGCTTCGCGGACTGATCACCGTTTGCGGCTCCCCTTCCGGGTCACCCGGAGGGGGAGCCGGCCGGTGGGGCCGGTCCGAGCGGAAGGCAACCATGTCCACAGGCATGATCGTGCTGGCCGTGATCGTGGTGGTCGTGATCATCGCCGCGGCCGCCTCCCCGGTTCTGCGCGGTCGCGGACGGTACGGCGGGCCCGGCCTGAGGCAGCGCTTCGGACCCGAGTACGAGCGGACCGTCGCCCTGCACGACGGGGACACCAGGGCCGCCGAACGGGAGCTGGCCGAGCGCGTCGAACGCCACGGTGGCCTGCGGGAACGGCCACTGGACCCGGCCGGGCGGGAGCATTACGCGGCCCGCTGGACGGCCGTGCAGGAACACTTCGTCGAGTCGCCGCGGCAGGCGGTGGCCGAGGCCGACCAGCTCCTCGCGGACGTCGCGGCCGCGCGCGGCTACCCGGACGGCGGGCGCTACGAGGAGCAGCTGGCCGCGCTGTCCGTGCACCACGCCGACCACGTGGACGGCTATCGGCAGGTGCACCGGGTGGCCCGTACGGGGGCGCGCGACGGGCTGACCGAGGCCGGCTCCGGGACCGAGGAGATGCGGACGGCGCTCGTCGGCGCACGCGCCCTCTTCGACGACCTGACCCACCCCTCCGGGGAGACCGGCAGCCGCTCCAGGAGCCGTACCAAGGAGGGTTGAGCACCATGTCGGACAGCAAGAGCCGCCGCCGCGAGGACGAGGACTGGACCCCGGAGGACATGCCCCTGGGCCACCGCACACCGACAGAGTCCCTGCCGGAGGAACGGCTCCCCGGCGAACCGCCGCCGACGGGGGCCCCATCCCGCCTCCCCGGCTCGATCGGCCCCGGCAGGGACGGCCTCACAGCCGACGACCTCACCCCGGAGGACACGCCTCCACACCCACCGGGCCCCGCGGACATCGACGGCGGTACGGCGAGCGGCGCCGGCATACCGGGCGAGAGGCGTGTGCCCGGCGAGGGCGGTGGGGCCTACGAGAGTCCTATGCCCGACGACGGGCTGGGGGTTCCGTCCCCCGGGGACGTGACCGCGCGTGAGGCGCGCACCACCGAGTCCACCGCGCCGGACGCCTGGCCGACGGCACCCGGCGGCGCCGCATCCGGCCGTGTCGGTGAGACGGCGCCCGCTCCCTCCGGCACCGGCGCGCCCCTGCTGCCCCACGACGAGACCGACCGCTGGGAGCAGCGGATGCGGCAGCTGGCGGCCGGGTTCGTGGACGAGCCCCGGCGCGCGGTCGAGCAGGCCGATCACGTGGTCGAGGAGATCGCGGGGCGGTTCGAAGAGGCTGTGGAGCGGCGCCGGCGTACGCTGCGGCGGTCCTGGGAGGCCTCCGAGGACCGCGGATCCGGCTCGGACACCGACACCGAGCAGCTCAGGCTGGCGCTGCGCGACTACCAGGAGCTGGCCGGCCGCCTGCTACACCTCTGACGACCCCTTGGCGGCAGCCCTGCGCTGCCGCCACTCGCGCACGACCTCCTCGACGTCGTACGGCTTCTTGCCCAGCGGGGGACCGGGCGGCGGCTTGAACATCATGTCCTTGATCTTGACGTTGACGTCCTCGATGATCTTCCGCGCGATCCGCTCCGACGGCGCCGCGTAGGCCGCCGCGAGCGCGTCCTCGGCCTCCTTGCGCAGGGCGAGGGCGGGCGGCAGGACGGACAGGCCCTCGCGCACCATCTTCCGCTTGACCCACCACAGTTCGTCGTAGGTGGAGTCCAGTCCGGCGGGCAACGGCTCACCCGTGCCCGGCAGCCGCTCGAACTCACCCCGTCCCTGCGCGTCGCGGATCTGCTTGTCGGCCCAGGACTCGAACGGCACACCCGGTGGCTTTCGCTCGGTCATGAACCCATTGTGCCGGACGCGGCCCCGCCGGGCGTTTTATCATGCGGCGGCGGCACCTCGATCCGGCCGCCGCACCACGAAGGTCGTACAGGGGGAAACGCTCGTGCTCGAACTCACCATGGCCACCGTCTCCGGGGCCGACGCGGGTGCCACGGCCGGCATGACGATGGCCGAGGCGCCGAGCGAGCCGGGCGCCGTGCTCCGGGTCGGCCGCGACGCGTCCGTGTGCCGGCTGGTCACCCCCGAGGACTGGCTGTTCGTCTCGCGGGTGCACCTGGAGTTCCAGTGCACCCCGGACGGCGGCTGGCAGTTGAGCTGGCTGCGCGGTTCGCAGGCCGAGCCGTCGTCCGAAGTGCGGCTGCTGGTGGGGGAGTACGCGCAGCCCGTCGGCTACGGCGCGACCGTACCGCTGCCGCACGGCGGGTCCGGCGAGATCGTCGTCCAGGACCGCACCGCGCCGCGCAGCGTCAACGTCGGCTTCTACCACGAGGTCTGAGCCCCCAGCCGGGCGACGGGCGGGGGCCGCTCAGTCCAGTACCCGGGCCAGCGCGAACCCGTCGTACCCCTTGCTGCCGACCGTCTGGATCGCGGTGCCGCTCAGCCTCGGATGGGTGGCGATCAGCTCGATCGCCGCGCGCGTGCCCACGACGTCGGGCTCGGTGCTGCGCTCGTCGACGACCCGGCCGCCGCGCACCACGTTGTCCACGACGATCAGGCTGCCGGTGCGGGTGAGCCGCAGCGCCCACTCCACGTAGTGCGCGTTGTTGGCCTTGTCGGCGTCGATGAACACCAGGTCGAACGGGGCCGGGTTCTCGTCGGCGAGCTTGGGCAGCGACTCCAGGGCCGGGCCCACCCGCACCTCCGCGATCCGGTCCAGGCCGGCCCGGGCGAGGTTCCGGGTGGCCACCTCCGCGTGCCTGGCGTTGTACTCCAGCGACACCAGTCTGCCGTCCTCGGGCAGGGCCCGGGCCAGCCAGATCGTGCTGTAACCGCCGAGTGTGCCGATCTCCAGGATGTGCCGCGCGCCCTGCACCTGGGCGAGCAGCTGGAGGAACTTGCCCTGTGCCGCCGAGACGGCGATGTGCGGCAGACCGGCCGCGTCGTTCTCCCGCAGGGCCGCCTGCAGCGCCTCGTCATCGGGGGCGAGTCGGCTGGTGAAGTAGTCATCGACGTCGTCCCAGAGCTGGGAGTCGCTCATGCTCCTGCTGCCTTTCCCGAGTGCCTGCCGTTCCCGCTGACATCGTCTCAGCCGACGGGCGCGGACGGGGTGATCATCGACGGATTCACCGGCCGCCGGGAGCGCCGTACGACGATCACGACGCCGGCGGCCGCCACCGTCAGGAGCACGCCGGCCACGGTGAGCAGCCAGGCCGGGACCCCGGCGACCTCGCGCAGCCGGTCGTCGTAGCTCACCTGCTGCACCGGGGTGTCGGTGGCGGCCCGGCGCAGCTCGTGGTCGCCGGAGATGCGGTCGGGCTCGGGGAACCGCTGGGTGAGGGCGGTCAGGTACGGCGTACCGGCGGCCAGCTCGCCGAGGGTCCCGCCGTGTGCGTGGACCCGGCCCGCGAAGACCACGCTGGGCGCGAGGCCGCCGATCGTGGTGCGGGTCTCCATGCGGTGGGCGGCGAGGACGTACAGGCCGAGCGACTGCGGGGTGCGGGCGAGGCGGGAGAGACGCATCGGGTACACCGGGCGGTCGGCGGAGAAGGTGAGGTGGAGGGGGTCCAGCGCGCCGTGCAGGGCGGAGTCCCGGGTGTCCGGGGCGAGGCGGACGGCCACGTACTCCCAGTGCATGTCGACGTACGGCCGCAGGGCCGTCCGCAGGCGGGCGGGCAGGGAGAAGCCGTGGGCGTGCAGCCAGTCGCCGAGGGCGGCCGGGTCGGTGGCGGTCAGCCGGGCCACGTCGAAGGGCCCGAGCCGCTGGCGGCCGACCACGTCCACGCCGCCGGCGGCGGGTGGTGCGGCGGCGCCGGCGGAGTTGTCGTAGCCGTGGAGGGGCCAGTCGCCGTTTTTCGGCCAGAAGTGGTACCGGGTGCGGTGGACGGGCTGGATGGCCCTGGAGAGCTGGTCGAAGAGGGCGGGGTCGCCGAGACGGACGGTCGCCCGGTGCGGGACGGGCATGATCCAGGCGGCGTGCCGCGCGTCGCCGTTCACCGTCAGCCGCATCACGATCTGCTCCTGGCGGCCGTCCCAGCGGAGCACGGACTGCTCCTGGGCGACGGATATCTCCGTCGCCGGGTCCGGCACCATCGCCCCGCAGCCGCAGGCGTAGGCCGGGGCGACGAGCCAGCTCAGCTGGATACCGAGGAGGGCGAGGACGAGGGCGACTATGCGAGCGCGGGCGTTTTCCACAGGGCAACAGACGGTGCTGCCCTTGTCATCGGTTCCGGGCGTGTCCGGCGTGCGGCGACCGCAACTCCCCAGGGGGCGCGGGGAACTGCGCGATCAGCCCCCACGCACCCGCACCCGGCATACACCCCGCGCCCCTGCGGCGCTCACCGCTGCTCCACCGCCGGGGCGGAACCCGGCAACGGCCGCCCCGCCGACTCCGACATCCGCCACACCGCGAACCCGCCCACGACAGCCGCCGCCATCATGTAGTACGCGGGCATCATCATGTTCCCGGTCGCCCCGATCAGCGCCGTGACCACCAGCGGAGTCGTCCCGCCGAACAGCGACACCGACACGTTGAACCCGATGGACAGGGACCCGTACCGCACCCGCGTCGGGAAGAGAGCGGGCAGCGCGGCCGGCATGGCCGCCGTGAAGCAGACCAGCAGCAGACCCAGCGCGCCCATGCCCAGCGCGACGGCGAGCAGGCTGCCCTGGCGGATCAGCAGCAGGGCCGGGACGGAGAGGAACAGGAAGCCCGCGCAGCCCGCCGCGATCACCGGGCGGCGGCCGACCCGGTCGGTCAGCGCGCCCGCGAACGGCTGGACGACCATCATCAGGGCCATCACGCCCAGCACGACCAGCAGCCCGTGCGTCTCGTCGTACTTCAGCTCACTGGTGAGGTAGCTCGGCATGTACGACAGCAGCATGTAGTCGGTGACGTTGAAGACCAGCACCAGGCCCATGCACAGCAGCAGCGCCTTCCACTGGCCGGCCACCATCTCGCGCAGCGGCACCTTCGGCCGCGCGGCCTCCGCCTTCTCCACCTCGGCCGCGAACGCCGGGGTCTCCTCGAGCCGCATCCGCAGATACAGGCCGATGATGCCCATCGGACCGGCGATGAGGAACGGGATGCGCCAGCCCCACGACACCAGATCGTGCGAGGACAGCAGCGCGGTCATCAGGGTGACCAGACCCGCGCCGCCGATGTAGCCCGCCAGCGTGCCGAACTCCAGCCAGCTGCCGAAGAAGCCGCGCCTCTTGTCGGGGGCGTACTCGGCGATGAAGGTGGAGGCACCGGCGTACTCGCCGCCGGTCGAGAAGCCCTGCACCAGCCGGGCGGCCAGCAGGAGCAGCGGCGCGCCCACGCCGATCGAGGCGTACGACGGGATCAGGCCGATCGCGAACGTGCCCGCCGCCATCATGATCATCGTGACGGCGAGCACCTTCTGACGGCCCACGCGGTCGCCCAGCGGACCGAAGACCATGCCACCGAGCGGCCGGACCAGGAAGGCCGCCGCGAAGGCGCCGAAGGTCGACAGCAGCTGCGCGGTCGGGTTGCCGGACGGGAAGAAGACCTTGCCCAGGGTGACCGCGATGTAGCTGTAGACACCGAAGTCGAACCACTCCATCGCGTTGCCGAGCGCGGCCGCCTTCACGGCGCGCCTGACGAGCGCGGGGTCGGTGACGGTGAGGTCACGGGCCGTGGAGGCCCGCCGGGTCTTCACGAGGGACGGGGAGACGGCTGTGGCGGTCGCCAAAACGGGGCTCGCCTACCTTTCGACGGGGACAGGAACGCGGTCCGCACGGCGACACTGCCGGAATTCGGGCCGAAAAGTGACCATAGGCGGACTTGGGCACTTTACGTCACGTATGCGGTTAGCTGCATACTGCACCCAAACGATGCATACGCAGGTACGTCTGCCCACTCAGGTCCAGCCATTCCGGTCCCGCGCTGTGATCCTTCTCGCGCCCCGGCCGGGCAACCGCCCATGCCCCCGTCTATCGTCTTCCGGACAAAAGGAGAACGGACGTCAGGTGAAGCGTTGGTTTCCCGCGTCCTTCTCCGGGGGGTTGGGACCCTCATAGGGTTCTCAGAGGAATCCGGCGGCGTGACCGGCGCCGGGACCGAACGGGGCGGGAGGCCGACGAGGCGTGGCGAACGTGGAGCACAGCGGGCGACCAGTGGACACCTTCGGCAGGGCCCCGGCCGAGGCGAGGCTGCGCGCGGCGCGGCTCGCCCTGTGGGCGGTCGCCGCGATCCTGGCGATACGGCAGCTGACCGTCGTCCTCACCACGCCGAGCGGCGAGCGGCTGACCGACCTGGAGACCTGGGTCGGCCCCCACGGCGTGCTGCATGTGAACGGCTCGATCTACGACTCGACCCGGTTCACCGGCACGCCCCTCGGCGGTCTGGTCCTCAAACCCCTCACGCGCTCCGCTCAAGCCGCGCTCGGCTGGGGCTGGACCTTCGGCACCCTGCTGCTGGTCGTCGCGCTCGGTCTGGTGGCGGCCCGCGCGCTGCCCCAGCCGGTCGGCCGCCGCACCTCCCTGCTGGCCGCGCCGATCGCGATCAGCCTGCTCATGCTGTCGCTGCCGGTACGCAACGCCCTGTGGCTGGGCCAGACCAGCATCATCCCGGTCCTGCTCGTCCTGCTCGGCTGCTTCACCGTACGCGGCGAACGCGGGAGCGGGGTGTGCATAGGCCTGGCCGCCGCTCTGCAGCCGACCATGCTGCTGTTCGCCCCGCTGCTGTGGTTCACCGGCCGCCGCCGGGCCACCGCCGCCACGGCCGGCACCTTCGCCGCCTGCACCGCGCTCGCCTGGGCGGCGCTGCCGCACGACTCGTACACGTACTGGGTGCACCACATGGCCGGGACGGGCCTCGGCGGCAAGGCCGACGCTCTCGGCAACCAGTCCCTGCACGGCGCCCTGCTCCGCCTGGGCGTGAGCGGCCCGCTGGAGATCGGCCTCTTCCTGGTGCTGAGCGCCGCCGTCGCCGCGCTCGCCCTGCGCCGCGCCGTCCGCTACGCGCACGACGGCCAGCTGCTGCTCGCCGTGGCCGTCACCGGCTGCGCCGTCGTCGCGGTGTCTCCCACCGCCTGGCAGCACCAGGTGCTGTGGGTGCTGCTCGCGATGGTCGGCCGGGTCGGCAGGCGGGCCTCCGACCGCTACGTATGGCCCGTCGCCATGATCCTGGTGACCACCCTGCCGGCCAAGATGATGCTGCCGAACATGGCGGTGATGCACCCGCTGCGCGACAACCTCGTCCTGCTCGCGGCGCTGGCCGCCGCCACGGCCGTACCGTTCCTGTCCCGGACGTCCCCCCACTACCAGATCCCGATCCCGGCGGAGTACGCCCCACCGGTCCCGGCCCGCTTCCGCCACATCCCCCTGCTCCCCTTCCTCCGCCGCGTCCTCAGCCGCCCGAACCTCCTCCTGGAGCTGCTGCTCATCCGGGTCGTCTACGCCGCCTACTCGCAGGTGCGGCTCGCCGCGACCGGCGGCACCGTCTCCGGCGGCCGGGCCCGCGCCGAGCACCACGGCCACATCGTCCTCGACACAGAGCGTGTCCTGCACATAGACATCGAGCACCGGGCCAACCACGCCGTCGTGAAGATCGAATGGCTGCGGGACTTCTTCAACTTCTACTACGAGTCCTTCCACTTCATCGCGCCCCTGACGATCCTCGCCGTCCTCTACTGGCGCCGCCCCGTCGACTACCGCTGGGCCCGCGCCTCCCTCGGGTTCGCCACCTTCCTCGCCCTGATCGGCTTCTGGCTCTTCCCGCTGGCCCCGCCGCGCCTGATGCCGGGTCTCGGCGTGATCGACACCGTCCACGGCGTCCAGGACTTCTCCAAGCCCGACTACGGCACCCTCACCGCGCTCACCAACCAGTACGCGGCGATGCCCTCGCTGCACTTCGGCTGGGCCCTGTGGTGCGGCCTGGTCATCGCGATCATCGCCCCGAAGTGGTGGATGAAGGCCCTCGGCCTCCTGCACCCCCTCTTCACCGTCTCGGCCATCGTCGCCACCGGCAACCACTGGGTGCTGGACGCGGTGGGCGGCGCGGCGGTGGTGAGCGCCGGCTTCGGGCTGTCGTACGTGTTCCAGGGCCCGCGGGCCCGGATCGCCACGGCAGCGGCGGCACGCCGGGAGTCCCCCGGCCAGGAGGTCGCGCGCCCGCCGCTCGCCGTGACGGAAGGGCAGCCGTGACGAAGCTCGTGTCGTTGCCCTCGGGCGGATCGGGAGAGAACCTCGACTGGTTCGCCACCTCCGGCCTCTTCGACGACGTGGCCGCGTTCATCCTCCGTCACGTGACGGACGCTCAGGTCCGGCGCGATGTCACCGCGGGCGCGGCATCGGGCCATGTGTTCGTCGGGGACCTTCCCGAACCCGATCGGACGAACGTCCTGACCGCCCTGCGTGACGCCTTCCCCCGCCATGTCGACGCCGAGATCTATCCCCCCGCGGTGACCGCCCGGATGGACGACCCGGACCTCTTCGTCGCCCGCGCGAAGTCGCTTGCGCAGATGGCCGGCAGAAGCATCGCGCTGCGCGCGACACCGGCCTGGATGCACCTGACCCGGCGGGACCGGTCCTCACCCTCGACCCCGCCGGCTTCACCGCCTTCGTGAACGTGGCCTCTACAACCGCTGAATGATCGTCCCGGTGGCCAGCCCACCGCCCGCGCACATGGTGATCAGCGCGAACTCCTTGTCCACGCGCTCCAGTTCGTGCAGGGCGGTGGTGATCAGGCGGGCGCCCGTCGCCCCCACCGGGTGACCCAGGGCAATCGCACCGCCGTTGACGTTGACCTTGTCCAGGTCCTGTTCGAAGACCTGCGCCCAGCTCAACACCACCGACGCGAACGCCTCGTTGATCTCGACCAGGTCGATGTCCTTCAGGGACATCCCGGCCTTGCCCAGCACCGCGCGCGTCGCGTCGATCGGGCCGTCGAGGTGGAAGTGCGGGTCGGCGCCCACCAGCGCCTGGGCGACGATCCGCGCCCGGGGCCTCAGCTTCAGCGCCCTGGCCATCCGCTTCGACGCCCACATGATGGCCGCCGCCCCGTCCGAGATCTGCGACGAGTTGCCCGCCGTGTGGACGGCCGTCGGCATCACCGGCTTCAGGCCGGCCAGCGCCTCCATGGACGTGTCGCGCAGCCCCTCGTCCTTGTCGACCAGGCGCCACATGCCCTGACCTGCGTACTGCTCCTCCTCGGTGGTCGGAACCTGCACGGCGAAGGTCTCGCGCTTGAAGCGTTCCTCGGCCCAGGCGAGGGCCGCCCGCTCCTGGGAGAGCAGGCCCAGCTTGTCCACGTCCTCCCTGCTCAACCCCCGGTGCCGCGCGATGCGTTCGGCCGCCTCGAACTGGTTCGGCAGGTCCACGTTCCACTCGTCCGGGAACGGCTTGCCGGGGCCGTGCTTCGACCCCGATCCCAGCGGGACCCGGCTCATCGCCTCGACCCCGCAGCTGATCCCGACGTCGATCACGCCCCCGGCGATCATGTTGGCCACCATGTGCGAGGCCTGCTGGGAGGAGCCGCACTGGCAGTCGACCGTCGTCGCCGCCGTCTCGTACGGCAGCCCCATCGTCAGCCAGGCCGTGCGCGCGGGGTTCATGGACTGTTCGCCGGCGTGGGTGACCGTGCCGCCGACGATCTGCTCGACCGCGTCGGCGGGGATGCCGGTGCGGCCGAGGAGTTCACGGTAGGTCTCGCCCAGGAGATAGGCGGGGTGCAGGTTGGCGAGCGCGCCGCCGCGCTTGCCGATCGGGGTGCGTACGGCTTCGACGATCACGGGTTCGGCGGCCATGGGTGCGGGTCCTCTCCGAGAGGGCTCTCCTCCAGAACTAGTACGCGTTCTAGTTCTGCCCAGCAGTCTGCTGACGTGATGTCCATCACCGCAAGAGTCTTGCAGGTGCCGGACTGGTGATCTGCACGAATTCCGCACGGATTGGGGCTGCCGTACCCCTTGCGACTTGTAGAACCCGTTACTACCTTCACGGCACCCGCTGATGGGCCGTCAGAACGGACTGAGACCGGACGACGGGAGTCGCCGATGCACTGCCCCGCGCTGCCCGACGGGTTCGACTTCACCGACCCCGACCTGCTGCACCACCGTGTGCCCCTCCCGGAGTTCGCCGAGCTGCGCCGCACCGAGCCGGTCCGCTGGATCCCGCAGCCGCACGGCCGCGCGGGCTTCGCCGACGACGGCTACTGGGCCGTGACCCGGCACGCGGACGTCCGGTACGTCTCCACGCACCCGGAGCTCTTCTCCTCCACCGTCAACACAGCGATCATCCGCTTCAACGAGCACATCGAGCGCGACGCGATCGACGCACAGCGGCTGATCCTGCTCAACATGGATCCTCCGGAACATACGCGGGTGCGGCAGATCGTGCAGCGTGGCTTCACGCCACGTTCCATCCGCGCCCTGGAGGAGCGGCTCCGGGCGCGTGCGGAGGCGATCGTCGCGAGTGCCCGCGCGCGCTCCGGGCCCTTCGACTTCGTCACCGAGGTCGCCTGCGAACTGCCCCTGCAGGCCATCGCCGAGCTGATCGGCGTACCCCAGGAGGACCGGTCCAAGATCTTCGACTGGTCCAACAAGATGATCGCCTACGACGATCCCGAGTACGCCATCACCGAGGAGGTCGGCGCCCAGTCGGCCGCCGAGATCATCGCCTACGCCATGAACATGGCCGCCGAGCGCAAGCAGTGCCCCGCCCACGACATCGTCACGACCCTCGTCGCGGCGGAGGACGAGGGCAACCTGAACTCCGACGAGTTCGGCTTCTTCGTGCTGATGCTGGCGGTGGCCGGGAACGAGACCACCCGCAACGCCATCACCCACGGGATGCACGCGTTCCTGACCCATCCCGGGCAGTGGGAGCTGTTCAAGCGGGAGCGGCCGGACACGACGGCCGAGGAGATCGTGCGCTGGGCGACCCCGGTCAACGCCTTCCAGCGGACGGCCACCCAGGACATCGAGCTGGGCGGGGCCCGGATCGGGAAGGGCGACCGGGTCGGGCTGTTCTACGCCTCCGCCAACCACGACCCCGAGGTCTTCACCGACCCCGACGACTTCGACATCACCCGTGACCCCAATCCCCACCTCGGCTTCGGCGGGGGCGGCCCGCACTACTGCCTCGGCAAGTCCCTGGCGATCCTGGAGATCGACCTGATCTTCAACGCGATCGCCGACGCGATGCCCGGTCTGCGGTCCGCCGACGAGCCCCGCCGGCTGCGCTCGGCCTGGATCAACGGCGTCAAGGAACTCCAGGTCACCACCGGCTGAACCCGCGTGGGTCGGCCCACCCCGAGGGAGGCAGGAGCACCCCTACCCCAACGCCCCGTTCCTGCCTCCCCCGAGGTCGGCGAAGTCACAGGTCGGCGGGGTCACTCCCGGCCGGACGCCACCACCGCCAGCACGCCCGACGCCACCGCCGCGAGCAGCAGCGGAAGGGCGAGACCGTGGTGCAGGACCAGCCACGCGCCCAGGCAGGCACCGGCGAGCATGGCGATCACCGAGGCCGTGCGGCGCGGTGAGCGGTGGCCGGTGGCGTCGCCGAGGCGGGACTCGGAGGCCAGGCCGGTCAGGGTCATGGTCAGCACGGTGGTCGTCAGGTCGGCGACGCCCAGCTTGCGGACCGTCGCGTTGCGCAGGCCCATCGCGTACCCCGTGAGGGCGATCAGGGCGTAGACCGTGCCGGTGGCGTGCGGCCAGGCGAAGGCGACCGCCGCCGACAGGGCCACCAGGACCGCCTCGGCGGTGAGGGTGAGGCGGGTCCAGGTGAGGCGCGACCCCTTGCCGACGCGGGCCGCCAGCCGGCCGCCGGTCACCGCGCCCAGCAGGAAACACCCCAGCGAGGTCGCCGTGTGCGGCACGGAGAAGCCGGGCGCGCCGGCCGCCGCGAAGCCGAGGACGACGACGTTGCCGGTCATGTTGGCCGTGAAGACCCGGCCCAGGCCCAGATAGCTGACGGCGTCGATCAGACCGCTCACCACGGTCAGGACCAGCAGCACGAGCACGAGCCGCAGCCCGCGCGCCTCGGGGTCCGGTGCCGGTGTGCGCGCTGTCGTCATGCGACCACTTCAGCACGTGTCCGGCGGCGGGGGCCGGACATGCGCGCGCACCCCCGCCCGTCGAGGGGCGAGGGTGCGCGCGTGTGCTGGGGGGCGGCTACCGAGTGGCTCAGTACCAGCCGTTGGCCTGCCAGAAGCTCCAGGCCTTCGCCGGGCTGCCGTAGCGGGACTTCATGTAGTCCAGACCCCACTTGATCTGGGTGGCCGGGTTGGTCTTCCAGTCGGAACCGGCGGAGGACATCTTGGAGCCCGGCAGGGCCTGGACCAGGCCGTAGGCGCCGGAGGAGCTGTTGGTGGCGCTCGGGTTCCAGCCGCTCTCGTGCGAGACGATCTTGTTGAACGCGTTGAACTGCGCGGCGTCCGGGATCATCTTGTGCGCGATCGCCTGGGCGGAGGAGGCCGAGCTGGGGGCGGCCTGGGCGGGCGCCGCGCTCAGAGCCATGCCGGCGGTGGCGGCGGCCACGGCGGCGATGGTGAGGGCCTTCTTCGGGGAAGCGATGCGGCGGATGAAGGAGACGGACACGGAGTACCTCTTGCGTCGGGGACAGGGGATCGCCCGCAGTGGAAGGACCACGCGATGTGGCCTCATGCGTCGGCGCCGCGACCCGGGGGGCTCGTGGCGCCTGGCGACGTCGTCCAGAGAAGCAGCCCGGAAAGCCGTCCGCAATGACCCCTTTTACTAGTTGTGGCCGGATGAGAGGCAAAGGTCGACTCTGTGACGTGGATCGCAAAGCGCAGGTCAGTAGGGGTGCCTGAAAGGGCATATCGGACATTCAGGACTACGGCCCCGCATCGTAGGTGACGTGCGTCATGTGGGGTGCTTCACCGTCTCCCTCACCAGCCGCACACGGCGCCTCACCCAGCGGCACCGTTCGCTGTGCCGCCCGTCACGCGCCGGGGCCGTCGAATGTGACCGCGGTCTCGAAGGCGGCCCGCCGCGTGGCCCGGCGCAGCGCGCGCAGCACGGCCGGGCCGAGGACGAGGGTCAGCACCACCGTGCACAGGGCCCGGCCCAGGTCCCAGCCGAGCGAGGTGGCCAGGCAGTAGGCCACGAAACGGGCCAGGTTGGCGGGGACGGAGGCATGGGCGTCGAAGGAGATGTTCGAGGCGGCGCCGCCCATGAACGGCCAGCCGGCCAGGTTCATGACCGTGCCGTAGGCGAACGCGGCGAGGAAGCCGTAGACCGCGAGGAGCAGCAGTTCGGCCCGGCCACGCAGCCGGACCGGGCCCGGGAGCAGCCCGGCGCCCATCGTGAACCAGCCCATCGACAGCATCTGGAACGGCAGCCACGGCCCGACCCCGCCCGTGAGCAGGGCGGACGCGAACATCGTGACCGAGCCCAGCGTGAAGCCGAAGCCCGGTCCCAGCACCCGCCCGCTGAGCACCATCAGGAAGAACATCGGCTCGATCCCCGCCGTACCCGCGCCGATGGGACGCAGCGCGGCCCCCGTCGCGGCCAGCACGCCCAGCATGGCCACGGCCTTCGGCCCGAGATCCGACTCCGAGATCGTCGCCGCCACGACCGCGACCAGCAGGATGAGGAGGCCCGCGAAGAGCCAGGGCGCGTCCTGGGCGTGGGCGCTCAGCTGCGAGGCGGGCGGAGCGAGGAAGGGCCAGCCGAAGGCGACCACACCGACCGCGCCGACCAGGGCCAGCGCGGCGAGCGAGCGGGGGCGGAGACGGACGGCGTGCAGCGGCGCGGTGCTCGGGGGCCTCATGCGAGGGCCTTGCGTACTTCGGCGACGGTGAGCCACTGCTGCGGGGCGAGGATCTTCGTCACCTGCGGGGCGAAGGACGGCGAGGAGACGACGATCTGCGCCGTCGGCCCGTCGGCTATGACCTCCCCCTCGGCCAGCAGCACCACCCGGTGCGCGAGCTCGGCCGCCAGCTCCACGTCATGCGTGGCCAGCATGATCGCGTGCCCCTCGGCGGCGAGGCCGCGCAGTACGGTCACCAGGCGGGCCTTGGCCGCGTAGTCCAGGCCGCGGGTCGGCTCGTCGAGCAGGAGGAGGGGCGGGCGGGCGGTCAGTACGACGGCCAGGGCGAGCGCCAGACACTGCCCCTCGGACAGATCGCGGGGGTGGGTGTCGTCCGTGATCCCCGGCAGCAGCTCCGACACCAGCGCCCGGCAGGTCCCCGGCTCGGCCCCCGCGTCCCGGTCGGCCGCCGCGCACTCGTCGGCGACCGTGTCGGCGTAGAGCAGGTCCCGCGGCTCCTGGGGGACCAGACCGACGCGGCGTACGAGGTCGGGGGGTGCGGTGCGGCGGGGTTCGGCCCCGCCGACCTGCACGCTTCCCGCACTGGGCACCACCAGGCCGACGAGCGAGGCGAGGAGGGTGGACTTGCCGGCACCGTTGCGGCCCATGAGCGCGATGGTCTCGCCGGGGGCGACGGTGAGGTCGATGTGCCGGAGGGCGTCGACGCGGGCTCGGCGCACGGAGAGGGAGCGGACCTCGGCGATGTGCGGGTGGTGGGGTGGTGGGGTGGGGGAGGCGGGGCGGCGACGGAACCGGAGACGGCGCCCTGTGCCAGGGCTGTCCCCGGCTACGGGGGGCGCGGGCCGTGTCGGTATGCGGCTCCGCCGCGATGGGGGTCCCCCCGGGTTCGAGCGAAGCCGAGAACTCGGGGGAGCGACCAGCCCCGACGCACTCGCAGGCGCGGACGCGGCCAGGCGTTCCCTCAGGCCGGCGGCCCGACGGCGGGCGTCCCGGACGGTCAGGGGGAGCGGGGACCAGCCCGCCAGGCGGCCCAGACCGACCACCGGCGGGTACACCGGGGACACCGCCATCACCTCGGGCAGGGAGCCGACGACCGGGGCTTCGCCGCGACCGGGCAGGAGGACGGCTCGGTCGGCGTAGTGGATCACGCGCTCCAGGCGGTGCTCGGCCATCAGGATCGTCGTGCCGAGGTCGTGCACCAGGCGCTGGAGCACCGCCAGGACCTCCTCCGCCGCGGCCGGGTCCAGGGCCGAGGTCGGCTCGTCCAGGACCAGCACCCGGGGGTGCGGGGTGAGGACCGAGCCGATCGCGACCCGCTGCCGCTGGCCACCGGAGAGGGTGGCGATCGGGCGGTCGCGCAGTCCGGCCAGCCCCAGCAGGTCCAGGGTCTCCTCGACCCGGCGCCGCATGACCTCCGGGGCGAGGCCCAACGACTCCATGCCGTAGGCGAGTTCCTCCTCCACGGTGTCGGTCACGAAGTGGGCGAGCGGGTCCTGGCCCACCGTGCCGACCACGTCGGCGAGTTCGCGCGGCTTGTGGGTACGGGTGTCCCGGCCCGCCACCGTGACGCGGCCGCGCAGGGTGCCGCCGGTGAAGTGCGGCACGAGACCGCTCACCGCGCCGAGCACGGTCGACTTGCCGACCCCGGACGGGCCGACGAGCAGCACGAGTTCGCCCTCCGGCACCTCGAAGCCGACGCCCTGGACGGCGGGTTCGGCCGCACCGTCGTACGTCACGCTGACATCCTCGAAGCGGATCACGACGGCTCCTTGTGGACCTTGGGCACGACGAAGGCGGGCAGGAGGGCGAGGAGGACCGCCGCGGCGGGCCACAGCGGGAGAGTGGGGGCCACGAGGGGCACGACGCCCGGGTGCAGTTCCTCCGGGTCGCGGGCGGAGGCCAGGCCGATCAGCGCGGCGACCGCGACGCCCGAGCCGGTGACCAGCCAGGCCCGTACGTCCCACGGGTCCGGGCGGTACCGGGTGCGCGGCGAACGCCGGCCGCCGAGCCGCAGCCCCGCGAGGGCGGCGACGACACCGGCGAGCAGCAGCGGGACGCCGTACGTGCCGCCCTCCGCGGTGAGCAGCCCGTACGTTCCCGCGCACACGCCGAGCAGTCCGCCGAGGGTGAGCGCGGCCGTCGTACGGCGGATACGGGCGGGGACCTCGACGGTACGGCCGTAGCCGCGGGCCTCCATCGCGGCGGCGAGGGCGACCGAGCGCTCCAACGCGCCCTCCAGCACCGGCAGTCCGACCTGGAGCAGGCCGCGCAGCCCCCGGTCCGGGCGGCCGCGCAGGCGGCGGGCGGCGCGCAGGCGCTGGACGTCGGCGATGAGGTGCGGGGCGAAGGTGAGGGCGACGACGACGGCGACGCCGGTCTCGTACAGGGCGCCGGGGAGGGACTTGAGCAGGCGGGTGGGGCCGGCGAGCGCGTTCGCCGCGCCGACGCAGATCAGGAGGGCGGCCAGCTTCAGCCCGTCGTAGGCGGCGAAGACGAGCGCCTCCGCCGTGACCTTTCCGCCCAGACGGATGCCCTGTGCCCAGTGGGGGAGGGGGACCTCGGGGAGCGTCACCAGGGTGTGGGTGCCGGGGATGGGGGAGCCCAGCGCCACCGCGAAGACGACGCGGACGAGGAGCACGGCGAGGGCGAGTCTGGCGAAGGCCGTGTAGGCGTGCGCGGTGGGGGCGCCGGCGGTGCCGCGGTGCGTCGCCACGACGTAGGCGGAGGCGGACATGAGCAGGGCGAGGAGGAGGGGGTTGGTGGTGCGGGTGGCGGCGGTACCGAGACTCGACGCCCAGAGCCACCAGGCACCGGGGTGGACAGCACCGCGAGGAACTGCACGAACAGCCCCCACCGGCCCGCAGTCAGACGGAGTCATCGCGTCGCCGTCGGAACTGCCACACCGCCGCGCCTCCCAGGAGGACGACCACCGCCACGCCGATCGGCAATCCCAGGGACGGCCCGCTGTCCGAGCCGTGCTTCGGCTGGGCCGCGTTTGACGTGCCGCCCGCCGAGACCTGCTCCCCGCACCCCTTCTTCGGATACCCGGCGATCGCGCACAGCAGGGCGTTGGTGTCGTAGCGCAGGGGCGGGGCGACGGCCGCCAGGGCGTCGGCGGTCGTCGCGTCGGGGGACACGCGGGCGCACTCCGTACGGCGGGCCGGCGGTGTCTCGCCGGAGGGCGCATCCGCGGGCGTGCCGAAGTCGAGGACGAGAGCCACCCGCTTCGTACCGGACGTGGCCGGGGTACCCGAGCAGATCGTGCCGAAGTCCGCCGCCCCGCGGGGCCGGCTCGCGTCCGCCGAGTCCGCGCTCACCGCGAAGCGGAAGCCCTCCACGGCGCCGTCGTCGGGACGGGCGGTCGACGGGCCCTGCGTGGCATACGTCCAGCGTCCGCCCGACCGCTCCCAGAAGGACCAGTAGCGGTAACCGGTGGCGTGCGCCTGGCCCGCCCCGGCGAGCAGGACGAGCGCGGCGCACAGCAGGCTCGTGGCGCGGCGGACGGGCCTCACGGCTGCCGCTTCTTCCGGCCGCTGAGCAGGAAACCGATGCCGATGCCCGCGACGAGGCAGACGCCGGCGAACCACCAGACGCCGAGGCTCGACCCGCTGTCGGACTTCTCGGCCTTCTTCGTCTCGTGCGCGCCGGAGTCCATCGCCGGTGCCGGGCCGAGCTCGTTGAGGGACCGGACGAGGCTGGTGCCGCCGAAGTCACCGGGCTGGGCGCCGATCGCGTGCGCGGCGAGGATCAGCTGGGCGTACGCCGCCGGACCGCTCTGCACCGCCCACTGCCCCGCGTTCTTCTCCAGCCAGCCGTACGCCTTCTTGGCCTGCTCGGTCCGGCCGTCCGCGGCGAGGGCGACGACCGTGTCCGCGGTGTTGCCGAAGTCCGGCTGGTCCTTGGCGCCGGGCAGCGCGGACTGCAGGTGCCCGGTCGTGCCGACGGCCGCGGCCAGATAGGCGCCGGCGTTGTCCGCGACCTGGGCCGGGGTGGGACGGCCCGCCTTGACGCACGCGTTCTGCGCGGGCGCCTTGCCGGCCTGGGTCACGAACCCCTTGCCGAGGGCGCCGAGCACCCCGGCCGCCGTGGCGTCCGCGTTGGCGGCCGGCTTGCCCTTCTTGTCCGGCTGGAAGGCGAGGGCGCCGCCGCCGTCCTGGTCGCAGGGGAGGGACAGGGCGGCGAGGAGGTCGTAGGGGGACTTGCCCGCCTTGCCGACGCTCGCCGGATCCGTCCCCGCTGCCGCGAGCGCGCCGATGACGACGGAGGTGGAGTTGGTGTCGCTGGCCCCGCCCGGCGCATAGCCCCAGCCGCCGTCCTTGTTCTGCACGGACTTCAGCCAGGCCACCGCCTTGCCGACGGCGTCGTCGTGCCCACCGACCGCCTTCAGGGCCTGGACCGCGGCGGCCGTGTTGTTGGTGTCCACCATGACCTTGGCGTCGCAGGCCTTGGCGGGGGCGGCGCGGAACGCCGGGAAGGCGCCGCTCGCGCACTGCTGGCCGCTGAGCCAGTCCACGGCCTTCGCCGCCGGCCGGTAGCCGAGGGTCCGCTGGGCGATGAGCGTCAGCGACTGGCGCCACACGCCGTCGTAGGTCGGGTCGGACTTTCCGTACAGCCCGGACGGGATCGCGACCTTGGGAGAGGGGGACGGGGACTGCCCGGCGGCCGTGGCGGGCGCGGCGGCGGCCAGCACGCCTATGGCGGCGAGAGCCGCGGCACTGCGGCGGACGTTCATGGTCGGCGACTGCCTCTCCTGCGGGGAGCCGGGCAGCGCACGGGAGACCCCCCGGGCGGCTCGGCTCCGTAAACCTCGACGGTGCCGTGCGCGGCGGACCGCCGACGCACGCGAGCCGGTCAACGTCCCGCCCGGGGCGTTCCGGCTCACCGTTCGATGACGAACGATTCACGGATGGGGGTGCCCCCGGCTCGAGCGAAGCCGAGAGTTGGGGGAGGGTCAGCGCCGGAATTGCACCGGCTTCCCCCCGTACGGGTGTGATGACGACGCCGCCACTTTACCGGCCGCGCCGAGTGGGCTGAGGAGTGGCTGTGCACACGGGGGTGCGGTGACCGGGGTCACGGCCGTGACGGGACGGGGAGTGGTCAGCCGACCCTCGGGGTGTCGCCGCCGAAGGGCAGGTGCAGGGTGCGGGAGGCGATCAGCCACGTGCCGTCGACCCGGCGGAAGGTGTCCTCGTAGTGACCCACCTGGACGGGCGGCCCGGCGGGGACGGGGCCGCCGCTCCCGTCGTGTCCGTCGACGCGGTACGTCGTGAAGTACGCGGTGGAGGTCGCCGCGCGCGGACCGGTCACCGTGACCAGGATGTTGGACATGATCCGGCGGGAGAGCCGGTTGGCGGGGCGGGAGCCGAAATACGCGCGCAGGGCCTGTCGTCCCTGGATCCGGCGCCCGTCTCCCGGCGCAGGCCACTCCCACAGACCGTCCTCGGTGAACAGGTCGGCCACGGCGGCCGGTTCACCGAGGTCGAGGCGGTGGACGAACTCGACGACCGCTCGCTCACAGGCACGCTCGGCGAAAAGCCGCTTCATGGGGTCCATGAGGCTGTGTAGCAGGGGCGCCCCAGGGGAGGCGAACCATTTACACGGCCACGTACGCCACCGGCTCGCTCCCCGCCACCGGTTCCGCCCGGCCCTGCTTGACCAGGCGGCGCAGATGGGACTCGGCTTCTGAGACGGCGATGTTCCGGGAGCCGTAGCGGATCTCGGCCCAGGGGCGGTTCCACTCCATGCGCTCGGCCAGCTGCCAGGGCGTGAGCGGCTCGGCGAGCAGGGCGAGCAGACCGGCCAGCCGCTCCTCGTGGTGGGCGAGCAACTCCCGTACCCGGCCCGGCGCGTCGGTGAAGGCGTGCTGGTGGGCGGGGAGGACCTCGGCGGGGGCGAGGCGGCCGATCCGTTCCAGGGAGTCGAGGTAGTCGCCGAGGGGGTCGGTGACGGTCGTGTCGTCGGGGTCCTCGTACAGGCCGATGTGCGGGGTGATCCGGGGCAGGAGGTGGTCACCGCTGAACAGCCGCCCCTGTCCCGGAAGTCGACGGTCCGGGTGATCCTCCTCCAGGTGCAGGCACACATGGCCCGGTGTGTGGCCGGGGGTCCAGATCGCGCGCAGTCTGCGGCCGGGCAGGTCGAGGAGCTCGCCGGGGACGATCTCCCGGTCCGGGAGGGCGGGGGAGAGGCCGGGCAGGGTGCGGGGGGTACGGGGTGTGCGCAGCGGCGCCAGGTGTTCCTCGGGCGCGCCGGCCGCCGCGAGCTTGGCGCTCATGTAGCTGAACCAGCGTTCCGGCCGTGCCTCCCGGGTGCGCCGTACGACCGCCGCGTCGGCGGCGTGCATCGCCACCCAGGCGCCGGAGGCCTCGCGCACCCGGGCCGACAGGCCGTGGTGGTCCGGGTGGTGATGCGTGATGACGACGCCGTACACCTCCGGCACCGCCGTACCGCACGCGGCCAGCCCCGCCACGAGCGTGTCCCAGGACGCCGGATCGTCCCACCCGGTGTCGACCAGCACCGGGCCGCGGTCGGTCGCCACGACGTAGACCAGCGTGTGACCGAGGGGGTTGTCCGGGATGGGTACGGCCACGGACCGTACGCCCCCGCCGTGCTCGAACGTCGTCGCCATCTGTCCTCCGCCCCACCGCCCGGACCCACGGCCATGGCCCACTATAACGAGAACTGATGGAACGTCAGATACCGCTGAGCGTCTGCTTTGCCGGTGACCCTCACACGGCCCGGCCCAGGGCGTGGTCGGAGGGCCGAAGACTGCAGGGAGCTTCGGCCCTCCGGTTGGGTTCAGCGGTGGTGCCGGCTATGGCGACGGGAGGCGGTGGGCGTGCGCCCCCGCGTCACGGCACGGCCTCCGGGGCGGGCTAGCGGTGGCCGAGGTGCCGGCCGTGATCCCGGTCCCGGTCCCAGCCCCGCTCGTGGTGCCGGCCCCGGTCGTGGTCCCGGCCCCAGTCCCGGTCGTGGTGCCGACCGCGGTCGTGGTCCCGGTCCCAGCGCCAGTCCCGGTCCCGGCCCCGGTCGTGGTCCCGGTCGTGGCCCCAGCCCCGGTCGCGGTCCCGGCCCCAGCCCCGGTCGTGGTCGCGGTCCCGGTCACCGAAGCGGCCGTCGTGGTCGTGGTCGATCCTGTGGCTGAGCGAGTAACTCCTTCCGTTGTCGCGCTCCTGGCCGCCCCCGGCGGCCAGGGCCGGCATGGCGGCCGCGCCGACGAGGGCGCCCGTGGCCACACAGGTGGCGATCAGGCGGGCCGTCGTACGAGAAACAGACATGAATCTGTCACCTCACGTTCGTTGCACACCATCCTTGGCAGGGATGGGCGTGCAAATCCGGAAATTCCCGGCTCTGTGCCGAGGGTCCACACTGTGGCCCTCCACGGCGGCACCGGAGGAAGGAACGGTTCCGCGTTACAAAGCGCGGATATGTCTGTAGCCCTCCCTTGTATGGGCCATTCATGCCGGGGAGGGGTCCGGGTGCCGGCCCTGTCCCGGTTCGGAATCACGCTGAGGGCAGGGAAAAGAGCGGTTGACCGCGCGTGACGCTCCTGGCTGTCTCGGGGCCTCGATTCCTTCGAACGGCCCCATGGGTTCTGAAACAATGCAGGGCCTCCGTTCGGGGGACCCGCTGCGGCGGCGTCACCGCCTCCCCGCGCCGACGGCGAATCCGCTGGTGCAGCCCGTCCGGTGCCGGCCATTGCCCCCTATAACTAGAACTGATATCAGTTCTGAAACAGCGTCAGAAACGTGCGGTGCGGTGGGAGGCAGTCGGCCATGACCGAGCTCGTGGAACACGGACAGCTGTTCATCGGCGGGGAGTTGACCGAGCCCCTGGGCAAGGACGTCATCGAGGTGATCTCCCCGCACACCGAGGAGGTCATCGGCCGGGTGCCGCACGCCTCCGGGCAGGACGTGGACCGGGCGGTGGCGGTGGCGCGCCGTGCCTTCGACGAGGGGCCGTGGCCGCGGGCGACCCTGGCGGAGCGGATCGAGGTCGTCACCCGCATCAAGGACGGCATCGCGGCCCGGCACGAGGAGATCGCCCGGGTGATCTCCGCCCAGAACGGATCCCCGTACTCCTGGAGCGTCCTCGCCCAGGCGCTCGGCGCGATGATGGTGTGGGACGCCGCGATCAGGGTCGCGCGGGACTACCCGTACGAGGAGCGCCGGGACGGTGTCCTCGGCCCGATCCTCGTCCGCCGCGAACCGGTCGGTGTGGTCGCCGCCGTGGTCCCCTGGAACGTCCCGCAGTTCGTCGCCGCCGCCAAGCTCGCGCCCGCGCTGCTGGCCGGCTGCACGGTCGTACTGAAGCCGTCCCCGGAGTCCCCGCTCGACGCGTATCTCCTGGGCGAGATCGTGCGGGAGGCCGGTCTCCCCGAGGGCGTGCTCTCCATACTGCCCGCCGACCGCGAGGTCAGCGAGTACCTGGTCGGCCACCCCGGCATCGACAAGGTCTCCTTCACCGGCTCGGTCGCGGCGGGCAGGCGGGTGATGGAGGTCGCCGCGCGCAACCTCACCCGGGTCACGCTGGAGCTGGGCGGGAAGTCGGCGGCCGTCGTCCTGCCGGACGCGGACGTGCAGACGGCGGTGGCCGGGATCGTCCCGGCGGCCTGGATGAACAACGGGCAGGCGTGCGTGGCCCAGACCCGCATCCTCGTCCCGCGCGCCCGCTACGACGAGTTCGCCGACGCCTTCGCGGCAGCGGCCGGCGCGCTGAAGGTCGGCGACCCGCTGGACCCGGCGACCCAGGTAGGCCCGCTGGTCGCCCGCCGCCAGCAGCAGCGCAACCTCGACTACATCCGGATCGGCCAGGAGGAGGGCGCCAAGATCCTCATCGGCGGCGGCCGGCCGGCGGGCCTGGAGAGGGGCTGGTACGTCGAACCGACCCTCTTCGGTGACGTGGACAACTCCATGCGCATCGCCCGCGAGGAGATCTTCGGCCCGGTCATCTGCCTGCTTCCGTACGGCGACGAGACCGAGGCCGTGAAGATCGCCAACGACTCCGACTACGGCCTGTCCGGCAGCGTGTGGACGGCCGACGTCGAGCACGGCATCGACGTGGCGCGGCAGGTCCGCACCGGCACCTACTCGGTCAACACCTTCAGCCTGGACATGCTGGGCCCGTTCGGCGGCTACAAGAACTCCGGGCTGGGGCGGGAGTTCGGCCCGGAGGGGTACGGCGCCTACCTCGAGCACAAGATGATCCACCTGCCGGCGGGGGCGTAGGCCATGGGCGACCGCTGGCACGTCGAGGTCGACCGGTCGGTGTGCATCGGCTCGGCCCAGTGCCTCCACCACGCCCCGCACGCCTTCCGCCTCGACTCCGCCCGCCAGTCCCACCCGGTGGAACCGGACACCGACGCCGCCGAACCGGTCCTGGAGGCGGCCGAGAGCTGCCCCGTGGAGGCGATCGTGATCACACTGGTGGGGAGCGGGGAGGCGGTGTTCCCGCCCGAGGAGTAGGGCCGCGGGTCCCCGGGTCGCCCTCCCGCCGAGGGTGAGCGCGGTGTGCCGGTACGACGCCGCGCTCGCCCCAAGGCACCGTCCGGCGGGACCGGGTGACGGACCGGGACCCGCGTACCGGCCTCGTCATGGTTCCGGCCGGAATCCCAGACATCGGTGGTCGATTCCGTCACATCGAGGACGGGGTGGCCGGACTTCGGACAGGCGACCACATCGCCGACCGGGTATGACCGATCGGCCTCATCTCAGCCTCTGGCGACGGGAACCGGAGCGACGCTCGACCCCCGGCTCCGTCAGGTCGATCAGCCGGCACACCGTCTCGATGTCGATCTTCACCTGGGCGATGGAGGCGCGGCCGGACAGCCAGGTGATCAGGGCCGAGTGCCAGGTGTGTTCGATGACGCGGACCGCCGAGAGCTGTTCGGGGGTGGGGTTCTCCAGGCCCATCGCGTCCAGGATGATCAGGGTGGTCTGGCGGGAGACCTGGTCGACCTCCGGCGAGACACTGCGGTCGGCGAAGGTCAGGGCGCGGACCATCGCGTCGGCCAGGTGCGGCTCGCGCTGCAGGGCGCGGAAGGCCCGCATGAGGGTCTCGGCGACCCGCTCGGCGGCCGTGTCGCCGGCCGGGGGCTTCTTCCGCAGGGTGCCGTGCATGTGCTCCAGCTGGTCCTGCATCGTCGCCACCAGCAGGTGGATCTTGGAGGGGAAGTAGCGGTACAGGGTGCCGAGGGCGACCTGCGAGGACTCGGCGACCTCGCGCATCTGCACGGCGTCGAAACCGCCCCGGCTGGCCAGCTGGGCGCTCGCGTGCAGGATCCGGCGGCGGCGGGCCTCCTGGCGCTCGGTCAGAGGCGGCGATGGGGGTCCCCCCGCGCGAGCTCGTTCGAGCGTGGGGGAAGGCCTCGAAACACTGGCTTCCGCAGGCATGGGTCCCGTTCCGTGACAGTCGGTGAAGGCGTCTGTGGGGCACGTGATCACACAGCAGGGCAGGGCGCCGCGCCGTGGCGTGAATCACCTGATCCACTGCTCACAGCGCCCCTACCTGCCGGTAGATTCAGAGCCTCTTGAACGATCAAGTCTGAAACTTGTTCTAGATTAGCGTCCCGACGTAGTGTCGCGGGACGGTGCAGGCAGAAGGGGGCACGGAGTGACCGCTGAGGCCCGTGCGGCGGGCGTCGAGCAGGACCCCGCTGCCGACGGCGAGCGACCGCTCGACATCGCCCTCCTCACCTATAAAGGGAACCCGTTCTGCGGCGGCCAGGGCGTCTACGTCCGGCATCTCTCGCGTGAGCTGGCCCGGCTCGGACACCGGGTCGAGGTCATCGGCTCGCAGCCGTATCCGGTGCTCGACGAGGGGTACCCCGGGCTCACGCTCACCGAGCTGCCCAGCCTCGACCTCTACCGCCAGCCCGACCCCTTCCGCACCCCCGGGCGGGGCGAGTACCGGGACTGGATCGACGCCCTGGAAGTCGCCACGATGTGGACCGGCGGCTTTCCCGAGCCGCTGACCTTCTCCCTCCGCGCGCGCCGCCATCTGCGCGCCCGGCGCGGCGAGTTCGACGTCGTCCACGACAACCAGACCCTCGGGTACGGGCTGTTGGGAGACATCGGCGCCCCTCTGGTCACCACCGTCCACCACCCCATCACCGTCGACCGGCAGCTGGAGCTGGACGCGGCCGAGGGCTGGCAGCGCCGCTACTCGGTGCGCCGCTGGTACGCCTTCACCCGGATGCAGAAGCGCGTCTCGCGCCGGCTGCCCTCGGTCCTCACCGTCTCCGGCAGCTCCAAGCAGGAGATCGTCGACCACCTCGGCGTCCGTGACGACCGCGTGCACGTGGTCCACATCGGCGCCGACACCGATCTGTTCGCGCCGAATCCGGCCGTGCCCGAGGTGCCGGGCCGGATCGTCACCACCTCCAGCGCCGACGTGCCGCTCAAGGGGCTGATGTTCCTGGTGGAGGCGCTGGCCAAGGTGCGCACCGAGCACCCGGCCGCCCATCTCGTCGTCGTCGGCAAGCGCCCCGAGGAGGGGCCGGTCGCGGCCGCGATCGAGCGGTACGGCCTCGAAGGCGCCGTCGAGTTCGTCAAGGGCATCTCCGACGCCGAGCTGGTCGACCTGATCCGCTCGGCCGAGGTGGCCTGTGTGCCCTCGCTGTACGAGGGCTTCTCGCTGCCCGCCGCCGAGGCCATGGCCACCGGCACCCCGCTGGTCGCCACGACCGGCGGCGCGATCCCCGAGGTCGCCGGCCGCGACGGCGAGACCTGCCTCGCGGTGCCGCCCGGCGACGCGGGGGCGCTGGCCGCCGGCCTCGGCCGGCTGCTGGGGGACCGTGAGCTGCGGGTGCGGCTCGGCCGCGCCGGCCGCGAGCGGGTGCTACGGCACTTCACCTGGGCCCGCGCCGCCGAGGGCACGGTGACGCACTACCGCGAGGCCATCGCCCGCGCCGGCCGCTCACCCGTGCGAACCGGCTCGCACCGGGGCGTCCCCACCGCCCCCACCGCCGCCCCGATTCCCGGCCGCCCCGCGGCCCCCGCAAGCGTTGCAGGCGTCTCTTCCGAAAGCAGGGCCACGTGCTGACCGTCGACTTCTCCCGGTTCCCGCTCGCCCCGGGCGACCGAGTCCTGGACCTCGGCTGCGGGGCCGGCCGCCACGCCTTCGAGTGCTACCGGCGCGGCGCCCAGGTCGTGGCCCTGGACCAGAACGGCGAGGAGATCCGCGAGGTCGCCAAGTGGTTCGCGGCGATGAAGGAGGCCGGGGAGGCACCGGAGGGCGCCACCGCCACGGCCATGGAGGGCGACGCGCTCGCCCTGCCCTTCCCGGACGAGTCCTTCGACGTGGTCATCATCTCCGAGGTGATGGAGCACATCCCCGACGACAAGGGCGTGCTCGCCGAGATGGTCCGCGTGCTCAAGCCGGGCGGCCGTATCGCCGTCACCGTGCCCCGCTACGGCCCGGAGAAGGTCTGCTGGGCGCTGTCCGACGCCTACCACGAGGTCGAGGGCGGCCACATCCGCATCTACAAGGCCGACGAACTCGTGGCGAAGATCCGCGAGGCGGGCCTGAAGCCGTACGGCAGCCACCACGCCCACGCGCTGCACTCGCCGTACTGGTGGCTGAAGTGCGCGTTCGGCGTCGACAACGACAAGGCGCTGCCGGTGCGGGCGTACCACAAGCTGCTGGTCTGGGACATCATGAAGAAGCCGCTCGCCACCCGGGTCGCCGAGCAGGCGCTGAACCCGCTGATCGGCAAGAGCTTCGTGGTCTACGCGACCAAGCCGCACCTTCCGCGTCTCGACGAAGAGGCGGCCGCCAAGTGACCACTCCCCGGACGGAACACCTCGTCCTGCCCGGGGTCCTCACCGCCGAGCAGGCCGCCGCGACCGTCCGTGGCATCCTCGCCGTACAGCGGGAGGACGGCGCCATCCCGTGGTTCCGCGGGCATCACCTTGACCCCTGGGACCACACCGAGGCCGCGATGGCCCTGGACGCGGCCGGCGAGCACGAGGCCGCCGAGCGGGCCTACGACTGGCTGGCCCGGCACCAGAACGAGGACGGCTCCTGGTACGCCGCCTACGCCGACGGCGCCCACGACGACGTCACCGACCGCGCCCGCGAGTCGAACTTCGTCGCCTACATAGCCGTAGGAGTCTGGCACCACTACCTCTCCACCGGCGACGACACGTTCCTGGACCGCATGTGGCCGTGCGTCTACGCGGCCATGGAGTGGGTGCTCGCCCTGCAGCAGCCCGGCGGCCAGATCGGCTGGCGCCGCGAGGACGACGGCACGCCCACCGGGGACGCCCTGCTGACCGGCAGCTCCTCGGTCCACCACGCGCTGCGCTGCGCCCTCGCCATCGCCGAGCAGCGCGAAGAGCCGCAGCCCGACTGGGAGTTGGCGGTCGGGGGACTGCGGCACGCGATCCGCCGGCACCCGGAGCGCTTCCTCGACAAGGACCGCTACTCGATGGACTGGTACTACCCGGTCCTCGGCGGCGCGCTCACGGGCGAGGAGGCCAGGGCCCGCATAGCGGAGTCCTGGGACCGGTTCGTCGTAGCGGAATTCGGCGTGCGCTGCGTGGTCCCCAACCCGTGGGTCACCGGCGGCGAGTCCAGCGAGCTCGCCCTGGCCCTGTGGGCGGTGGGGGAGTCGGACCGCGCCCTGGAGATCCTCCAGTCCATCCAGCACCTGCGCGACCCGGAGAGCGGTCTGTACTGGACGGGCTACGTCTTCGAGGACGACGCGATCTGGCCCCGCGAACTCACCACGTGGACGGCCGGTTCACTGCTCCTCGCCGTCGCGGCGCTGGGCGGCCACGAGGCGACCTGCGCGGTCTTCGGCGGGGAGCATCTGCCGCTGGGGCTCGCCCCCGACTGCTGCGGCTAGCCCACGCGGCTCAGAGCCGGTGTATCCGGTTGGCGATGGCGTGGCCCACGAACAGGTACACCACCGCGGCCAGGCCGTAGCCCGCGACCACCCGCGCCCAGGCCTCGTTGAACGTGAAGAGGTCGTGGGACCAGCCCGCCAGCCAGGCGGCGGCGTGGTGGACGACCCGGACCAGGCTGTTGGCGCGGTTGGCGGCCAGCAGGTACATCAGAATCCACAGGCCGAGGATCACCGCCATGATGTCGGCGACGACCGCGATGACCGTTCCGGCCTGATGGGCACCGTTGCGATATCGAGGGGACATACCTTCCGGATTGCCGGGCGGCGAGCGGTGAAACCCGAACGGCGGACGCCGAGTGGCGCGACCGGCGCTCCCGGGTGACGCTTCCGGAGGAAGCAGTCCGCTCGGGGAGGACACGTCCGGAGGATCCAGTGCCCGTACCCATACGGCGCCTCTGCATGGCGCTCACGCTGTGCTGCGCCCTGCTGGCCGGTTCCACCGCCTGTGGCAGCAGCGAGAAGACCAGTACGCGGGACACCGCGGCGGTCCGGGCCGCCGTCCCCGCCGCCGAAACCCCCAGCCCGACCACCTCCGCCGAACGGCAGAAGTTCGCCAAGGCCCGGTTCGTGGCGAACGCGGGACTCGCGGCGGGCGCGACCTACCAGTGGATCGTGAAGCCCTGGAAGGCAGGCCAGTTCAAGAAGGGCGCCAAGGGCCGCAAGATGACCCTGGTGAAGGCCGGTCTGGCCGGCGCGTTCACCTACCACCGGCTCAAGGCGGCTCAGCGGAACGCCCAGGGCGACCCGCTGCTGTCGAAGGCGCTGGCGCCGCTCAGCGCCGGTATCGACGCCCTGAAGAACCTGCCGTCCAAGCTCCGCAGCGGCGACGGTGCCGCGGCCGGCTCCTTCAACGACATCATCGGCAAGGTCAAGGACGCGGGCAGCAGCGCCGGCGCCCCGGTCAAGGAACAGGTGCCCTCGGCGTCCCAGCTCTCCGGCGGCTAGGAGTTCAGTTCCGCCAGCACCCTGAGGGTGTGCGGGTCCGGTGACAGGGCCAGCAGGTCCGTCACCGGGCCCGCGCGCCACAACTCCAGCCGCTCGGCGATGCGTTCACGCGGCCCGACCAGTGAGATCTCGTCGGCGAAGGCGTCCGGCACGGCCCGCACGGCCTCCTCCCGCCGGCCCGCCAGGAACAGGTCCTGGATCCGCCGGGCCTCCTTCTCGTACCCCATGCGCGCCATGAGGTCGGCGTGGAAATTGCGGGAGGTGTGGCCCATGCCGCCGATGTAGAAGCCGAGCATGGCCTTCACGGGCAGCAGCCCCTCGGCCACGTCGTCGCACACCTTCACCCGGGCCATCGGAGCCACCAGGAACCCCTCCGGCAGCTCGTGCACCACGTCCCCGTACACCTCCGGCCGGCTCGGCGCCCAGTACAGCGGCAGCCAGCCGTCGGCGATGCGGACGGTCTGGGCCACGTTCTTCGGGCCCTCGGCGCCGAGCAGGACGGGCAGATCGGCCCGCAGGGGATGGGTGATCGGCTTGAGCGGCCTGCCGAGTCCCGTGCCGTCCGGCCCCGGGTACGGCAGCGGGTGGAAGCGCCCGCGGGAGGTCACCGGCGCCTCCCGCCGCAGCACCTGTCGTACGACGTCCACGTACTCCCGGGTCGCGGTCAGCGGCGACGCCGGGAACGGGCGGCCGTACCAGCCCTCCACCACCTGCGGCCCGGACAGCCCGAGCCCGAGCAGCATCCGCCCGCCGGAGAGGTGGTCCAGGGTGAGCGCGTGCATCGCGGTGGTGGCCGGCGAGCGGGCGGCCATCTGGGCAACGGCCGTGCCCAGCCTGATCGTTGAGGTCCGCGCGGCGATCCAGGTCAGCGGGGTGAAGGCGTCCGAGCCCCAGGACTCGGCCGTCCACACCGAGTGGTACCCGAGCCGCTCCGCCTCCCGGGCGAGCGGCACATGACCGGCGTCCGGGCCGCGTCCCCAGTAACCGAGTGCGAGACCGAGCCGCATGCGCCTGCCTCCTGACGATCCGTCAGTTCACTGCCGGGAGGCGACTGTACGACAACGGCCCCCCGCCCGGAAGGGCGAGGGGCCGTGCTCGGCGGTGTGCGCGGCTCAGCCGCGCTGGATGCCGGAGGTGTCCTGGAGCACACCGCGGCGGCCGTCCTGGGTCTGCGCGACGAGCGCGGCACCGCGCTGCTCGACGGCCAGGTACCAGGTGCCCGGCGCCAGTTCGGCGATCGGGGTCGGCGAGCCGTCCTCCGCGAACAGCGGGCGGGTCACCGGCACGGCGAACCAGAACGGCGAGAAGTCCCCGGCGGGCGGCTGCGCGGGCGCCGGAGCACCCTGCGCGGCAGGCTGCTGGCCGAACGGCTGGCCCGGCTGCGGCTGGGCACCGTACGGCTGTCCCGGCTGCGGCTGGGCGCCCGGGTAGCCGTAACCACCGGGCGGCTGGGCGCCGTAGGGCTGCGGGGCGACCGGCTTGGGGGCCGGCATCAGAGCGGCCTGCAGCGGCGGGGAGAGCGGGGTGGCGATGGCGGCACCCGCGAGAACCAGAGCGGCGATGAGGCCGAGGATGAGACCGGCGCCGGCGTCCACACCGTCGGGCACGTCGATCAGCGTCCACAGCAGCGCCCAGGCCGCCAGGATCGGGAACGCGGTGCCGACCTGTCCGAGGTCGAGCCCGAGCACCTTGCGGGGCTGCGGCAGGCAGCGGTTGACGACGATGAGGACGGCACCGATCACCGCGCCCATGTAGATGCCCAGGCCTGTACCAAGGCTGTCCCACGCGTTCCGGCTCTCGCTGGTGCCGAAGCCGGAGAAGCTCTCGAAAGTGAGGAACGACGCGATGAACAGCACCACCGCTGCTCCGATCACCACGCCGTCGCCTCTAGTGAGGGAGCGGATATTCACTTCAGGTCCTTCGTAGTCGTCTCGTCGTCCGTAGACACTACCGTCCGCAAGATCCGGCTGTCCGGTCGGTTCCGCCCGTCGGTCACGAAGCGCGCAGGAAACTCACGATTCCCTCAGAGATCCCTTGCGCGGCCTTCTGCCGCCAGGCGCCGCTGGTCAGCAGTGCCGCGTCCTTGCTATCGCGCATGTTGCCGCACTCGATGAACACCTTCGGAACCGTTGACAGATTGAGACCGCCCAGGTCCGTACGTGTGACGAGACCGGTACCGTTCCCGAGGTAGTTGGACGGCGGCTCCCCGGTGTCGCGCACGAAGTTCCCGGCGATACGCACTCCGAGGTCGTGCGAGGGCCCGACGATCGGCCGGGTGTCGGCGGCACCCGCGTGCACGGACCCCGGCAGGATCACATGGAAGCCCCGGTTGCCCTCCACCGAACCGTCGGCGTGGATGGAGATCGCCGCGTCGGCGTGGGCGTCGTTGCCGATCCGGGCCCGCTCGTCCACACACGGCCCCCAGGCCGGGCTGTCGCCGTCGCGGGTCAGCTTCACCGTGGCGCCCTGCTGCTCCAGCAGCGTGCGCAGCCGGTGGGCGACGTCCAGGGTGAACCGGGCCTCGGTGTACCCGTCGTTGGTGGACGTCCCGGTGGTGTCGCACTCCTTCCAGTTCGTGCCGATGTCCACCTTGCGGTTGATCTCGGCCGTGTGCTGGAAGTTGCCGGGGTTGTGCCCGGGGTCGATGACGACGACCTTGCCCTTGAGCGGACCGGAGGCGGAACCTCCCGAGGGCTGCTTGCCGTCGTCCGTCGCGGAAGCGGAAGGGGAGGCCGAGTGACCGGACGACGAGGGCGCGGCGGACGTACCGGACGCCGGAGCGGCGGAGGCCGCACGGCCCGCGCCGCCGCTGCCGGCACCGCCGCCCACCGCCTCGTACACCACCCAGCCGAGCAGCGCACCGGGCACCAGCGCGGCGAGCGCCACGGTCAGCGGGCCGCGCCGGGGGCGGCGCGGCTGCGGGGAATCGAACTCCGGGCCTAGGTACGACACGTCTGTGACTCTAACCGGGGCCTCAGATCCCCGCTCCCGTTCGCCGCAGGACGCGCAGGGAGCCGGTCACCGAGACCTCCGTGAACGCCCCGGACCCGAGCGCCCGCAGGTACACGCGGTACGGCGCCTGCCCGGTGAACTCGTCCTCGGGCTCCGGGAAGACGTCGTGGATGACCAGCAGTCCCCCTTCGGCCACATGGGGCGCCCAGCCCTCGTAGTCGGCGCCCGCGTGCTCGTCGGTGTGGCCGCCGTCGACGAAGACGAGACCGAGCGGGGAGTTCCAGATGGCCGCGATCTGCGGGGAGCGGCCCACGAGGGCGACCACGTGCTCCTCCAGGCCCGCCCTGAACAGCGTCCGCCGGAAGGCCGGCAGGGTGTCCATCAGCCCCACCTCGGGGTCGACGGTCTCGGGGTCGTGGTAGTCCCACCCCGGCTGCTGCTCCTCACTGCCCCGGTGATGATCGACGGTCAGCGCGGTGACCCCCGCCTCACGGGCGGCGTCGGCGAGCAGCACGGTGGACCGCCCGCAGTACGTCCCGACCTCCAGCAACGGCAGCCCCAGCCGCCCCGCCTCCACCGCGGCCTCGTACAGCGCCAGCCCCTCGTCCACGGGCATGAACCCCTTGGCCGCCTCGAAAGCGGCCAGGATCTCGGGCTTGGGGGCGCTGGCGGGCATGGGCGGCCTTCCGGTCGTACGACTGTTCCAGCCGCCCATGCTGCCGCACCCCCGGTCAGCCATGTGACAGGGGGTGCGTTCCGAAGGGGCGCGGGGAACTGCGCGACCAGCCACGACGGAGCCGCACCCGCGATACGACAGAACCCCCCGAGCTCTAGGCGCTCACAGTCTCCCCAGGCAACGAAAGATCCAGCTCGACAGCCCGCTCCTCCCCGGAATGCGTCGCGGCGGAAGCAAGCGGGCCATGGCCGGAGGCCTTCGCGGCGAGCACGTACGCCCCCTGCGCCGGCACCGCGAGCACATAGCCGCCGTCCTCGTCGGAGACGGTCGCCCCCGCCTGCCGCCCCCGCCGGTCGATCAGCGTGACCTTGGCCCGGGCGACCGGGACACCGTCGGCGCCGAGCACCCGTCCCCGGAATCCCCGCAGCACCTCTTCGGCCCGCTCCAGCGAAGCGTCCTCCTCGCTGCTGGCCCGCAGCTGGGTGTGCTGCTGACCCGGCCGTGAGGCCTTCGGCAGGAACAGCGCGAGCAGCAGGCCCACCGCCACCGCGGCGGTCGCGATCAGGAAGGACACCCTGAAGCCGTGCATGGTCGGGATCGCGATGCCGCCCACGTTGTTCGCCGTGTTGGCGAGCACCATGCCGATGACGGCGCTGGACACCGACGTGCCGATGGACCGCATCAGCGTGTTCAGGCCGTTGGCCGCGCCGGTCTCCGAGGCCGGGACCGCGCCGACGATCAGCGCGGGCAGCGAGGAGTAGGCGAGGCCGATGCCCGCGCCGAGGACCACGGAGGTGACGATCGTCTGCCAGGCCGCGTCCATCAGGCCGAGCCCGCCGCCGTAGCCGATCGCGATGATCAGCAGGCCGATGATGAGGGTGACCTTCGGGCCGTACCTGGCGGACAGCCGGGCGTAGACCGGAGCCGTGAACATCATCGTCAGGCCCAGCGGGGCCACGCACAGACCCGCGACGACCATGGACTGGCCGAGGCCGTAGCCGGTGGCCTTGGGCAGCTGGAGCAGCTGGGGCAGGACCAGGGAGACGACGTAGAACGCCACGCCGACCATGATCGACGCGAGGTTGGTGAAGAGGACGGCCGGGCGCGCGGTGGTGCGCAGGTCGACCAGCGGCGCGCGGTGGCGCAGCTCGAACAGGCCCCACAGCAGGAGGACCGCGACCGACGCGCCGAACAGACCGAGCGTCGTACCCGAGGACCAGCCCCAGTCGCTGCCCTTGGTGATGGGCAGCAGGAGCAGCACCAGGCCGGTCGACAGGCCCATCGCGCCCAGCAGGTCGAAGGAGCCCTCGGCCCGCATCGGGGACTCGGGTACGACCAGGAGGGTCAGGACGATGGACAGCGCGCCGAGGCCGGCGGCGCCGTAGAACAGCGCGTGCCAGTTCGTGTGCTGTGCGACCAGGGCCGCGGCCGGCAGCGCGAGGCCGCCGCCGACGCCGATCGAGGAGCTCATCAGGGCCATGGCCGAGCCGAGCTTCTCGCGCGGCAGCATGTCCCGCATGAGGCCGATGCCGAGCGGGATCGCGCCCATGGCGAAGCCCTGGAGGGTCCGGCCGACGATCATGGTGAGCAGCTGGCTGGTGAGCGCGCTGACCAGGGCGCCGACCACCATCACGGCGAGGCTGAGGATCAGCATCCGCCGCTTGCCGTAGAGGTCGCCGAGCCGGCCCATGATCGGGGTGGCGACGGCGCCGGACAGGAGGGTCGAGGTGAGGACCCACGTGGCGTTGGAGGGAGCGGTGTGCAGCAGCTGCGGCAGGTCCTTGATGACCGGCACGAGCAGCGTCTGCATCACCGCGACGACGATGCCCGCGAAGGCGAGCACCGGTACCACGGCGCCGCCCGCTCTCCGGGCCGGCTGGTCGGTCGTCGTGTGGGTCATGGAGTCGAGGCCTCCCCGTAGGAATAAGTGACGGGTAAACCTCGTATGCACAGGCAACTATTCCGTTGCTTCGGGCCTCTAATCAATCCTTGACCGGCTCATGGGTTTCTGATCCGGCGTCAGGGGCTGGCGGGTTAATGGAACGCGTTCTAGTCTGCCCGCCATGAAGGCCTATGTCGCCGGGGTCGGGATGACCAGGTTCGAGAAGCCCGAGACCCGTTCATGGCAGTACTGGGACATGGTGCGGGAAGCGGGGACGGCGGCGCTGGAGGATGCCGGCGTTGCTTATGCCGATGTGGAACAGGTTCCCGTCGGCTACTGCTTCCAGCCCTCCACCGCCGGCCAGCGCGCCGCCTACGAACTCGGCCTGACCGGCATCCCCGTCTACAACGTCAACAACAACTGCGCGACCGGCTCGACCGCGCTGATGCTGGCCCGGCAGCTCGTCGAGGGCGGCGCCGCGGACTGCGTACTGGCGCTGGGCTTCGAGAAGATGAAGAAGGGCGCGCTGGGCGGGGGAGCCGACGGCGGGGCCCGCGGCGGAGCCGCTGATGACTGGAGCGCCACGTCTCCCGTCGCCCGGCACTACGGCGTCATGGCCGCCCGGCACGGCTTCGAGACGACCCCGCCGACCGCGCAGATCTTCGGCGACGCGGCCCGCGAGCACATGGAGCGGTACGGCACGACCGAGGCGCAGCTCGCCGCGGTCGCCGCCAAGAACCACCGGCACTCCGCGCACAACCCCTACGCCCAGTTCCGGGACGTGTACGACGTGGCCGGCATCCTCGCCTCCCGCACCGTGCACCGGCCGCTCACCAAGCTCCAGTGCTCGCCGACCTCGGACGGCGCGGCGGCCGTGGTCGTGGTGTCGCAGCGGTTCGCCGCGCAGCGCGGGCTCACCGGTCACGTGGAGATCGCCGGGCAGGCCATGACCACGGACACCGAGGAGTCCTTCGCGTCCGGCTCCTGCATCGACGTCGTCGGGCAGCCCATGTCCAGGGACGCGGCGCGCCAGGCGTACGAGCGTGCCGGGCTCGGCATCGAGGACGTGGACGTCATCGAGCTGCACGACTGCTTCTCGGTCAACGAACTGCTGACGTACGAGGCGCTCGGCATGTGCGCCCCCGGGGAGTCCGGGAAGCTCGTCGAGTCCGGCGCGACGACGTACGGCGGCCGCTGGGTGGTGAACCCGTCGGGCGGGCTGATCTCCAAGGGGCATCCGCTGGGCGCGACCGGCCTGGCCCAGACCGCCGAGCTGGTGTGGCAGCTGCGCGGCACGGCGGGGGAGCGGCAGGTGCCGGGCGCGCGGGTGGGGCTCGCGCACAACATCGGGCTGGGCGGCGCGGCGGTGGTGACGGTGCTGCGAGCGGTGTAGGCCGCACGACCTAGGCACCCGTGGTCCGAAATGCCGATGCAAGGACCGTAACCGGGTTGAGAGCATGACACCCATGCTGGAAGCCGCCGACACCACACCCCTCATATCCCGCCGTACGACCGCGCCGACCTGGCTGGTCGTGGCGCTCGCCTGCGCCGGACAGTTCCTGGTCGTCCTCGACGTGTCGGTGGTGAACGTCGCCCTGCCGTCCATGCGGACCGGCCTCGGCCTCACCGCGTCCGGACTGCAGTGGGTGGTGAACGCCTACGCCATCGCCTTCGCCGGGTTCATGCTGCTCGGCGGCCGGGCCGGCGACCTGTACGGGCGCAAGCGGATGTTCCTCGTCGGCCTCGGCCTGTTCACGCTGGCCTCGCTGGGCGGCGGCCTCGCCCAGGAGGGCTGGCAGCTGCTGCTGGCGCGGGCCGTGCAGGGGCTGGGCGCGGCGGTGCTGGCCCCCTCCACGCTGACCCTGCTGACCTCCGCGGTGCCGGAGGGCGCGGCGCGGGCGCGCGCGATCGCCACCTGGACCGCGGTCGGCGCCGGTGGCGGGGCCGCGGGCGGACTGGTCGGCGGGGTGCTCGTGGACGTGCTCTCCTGGCGCTGGGTGCTGCTGATCAACGTGCCGGTGGGCGCGCTGGTGCTGGCCGGCTCGGTGCGCCGGCTCACCGAGGGCCGGGCCGGCGACGGGCGGCGGCTGGACCTGCCGGGCGCGCTGCTGGTCACGGCGGGCCTCGCGACCCTCGCCTACGGCATCTCGCAGACGGAGGCCGAGGGCTGGACGGCCCCCGCCACGCTGCTGCCGCTGTGCGCCGGGTTGGCGCTCATCGCCCTGTTCCTGCTGGTCGAGGCGCGTACGGCGGCCCCGCTGATGCCGCTCGGCCTGCTGCGGCTGCGCTCGGTCGCCTCGGCCAACGCGGCGATGTTCCTCTCCGGCTCGGCCATGTTCTGCATGTGGTACTTCATGACCCTGTACGCCCAGAACGTCCTCGGCTACACGCCGCTGCAGGCCGGGTTCGCGCTGGTTCCCAGCTCGCTGTCCGTGGTCGTCGGTTCGAAGCTCGCGCCGCGCCTGATGCGGTCGGCCGGTCCGCGGACCGTGGCGGTGCTGGGCACGCTGGTGGCCGCGGCCGGCTTCGGCCGGCAGTCGACGATGAGCGCGCACGCGGCGTACGTCACCGCGATCATGATCCCCGGGATCCTGATGATGCTCGGCGCGGGCCTCGCGGCGACCCCGCTCGCCTCCCTGGCCACGTCCGGGGCGGCACCGGGCGAGGCCGGTGTGGTGTCGGGGCTGGTCAACACCTCGCGCACGATGGGCGGTTCGCTCGGGCTCGCCGTGATGTCGACCGTCGCCGCGGCCGGCACGGGCAGCGGCCACGGCCCCGGGGCGCTGACCGACGGCTACGCGCTGGCCTTCCGGACCAGCACGGCGGTGCTGCTGGGCGGGGCGGTGCTGATGCTGCTGTGGCTGCCGCGGAAGAACCCGTCGACGTGAGGCAGCGGTCCGGGCCGCCCATGCCACGAGCCGGCGATGGTGATCCAGTGGTTCACAGCCACCCCTGCTGCCGGGCCTCGCGGACCGCCTCCGCCCGGTTCCGGGTGCCCGTCTTGCCGATCGCCGAGGACAGGTAGTTGCGGACGGTGGACTCGGACAGGTGCAGCTTGCCGGCGATGTCGGCGACGGTCGCCCCGTCCACGGAGGCCTTCAGCACATCGCACTCACGGGCCGTCAGCGGACTGGGCCCGGCGCTGAGCGCGGCGGCGGCCAGCGCGGGGTCCACGACGGTCTCCCCGGTGAGCACGCGCCGGATCGCCGCGGCCAGTTCCTCCACCGGCCCGTCCTTCACGAGGAACCCGGCCGCCCCGGCCTCCATGGCCCGGCGCAGATAGCCGGGCCGGCCGAAGGTGGTGAGGATCAGCACCCGGCAGTCGGGCGCCTGCTCGCGCAGCTCGGCCGCCGCGTCCAGCCCGCTGATGCCCGGCAGCTCGATGTCCAGCAGGGCCACGTCCGGCCGGTGGGTGAGCACGGCGTCCACGATGCCGTCGCCCGAGCCCAGTTGGGACACCACGTCGATGTCCTCCTCCATACCGAGCAGCAGGGCGAGCGCACCCCGCATCATGCCCTGGTCCTCGGCGAGCAGCACCCGAATCGACGTGCCGGTCCGGTGCTCCCGGGGCATCTCGTTCATGGTCACAGGTTACGGCCGGAAACCCCGGTCCATCGCAGCCCTCGGTCCACCGGCCTCGCCGGACATCGCCTGGCCGATGCCCGAAGAGACGGATTTCTTCCGATCGTTGCCCAGGGTACGGGCAGCCGCCGTCGATTAAAGACTTGGCATTGTCCGATGCGGCGGGGGTTGACGGTCTCAGGCGCTGCTCAAACAATCGCCCCTGCATTTCCAGGAATCCATGCAATTTCCACCGTCGAATAGGTTCGGTATTTCGATCGAACAGTGTCCGAGATATCGAACCTGAGAGTCCCAGAGAATCCGAGGTGCCTCGTGCCCGTGAGCTCCCCCCACGTCCGCCCCCGGCGGCTGAGAAGCGCCGCCCTGTCCGTGCTCGCCGTCTGCGCGACCCTCGCCGCGCTGCTGCTCGGCGTCGGCACGCCCCAGGCCGCCGCCGCGAGTTCGCTGCCCTGTGACGTCTACGCCGCCGCGGGCACCCCCTGCGTCGCCGCGCACAGCCTGGTCCGGGCGCTGTACTCCTCGTACAACGGCCCGCTCTACCGGGTGCAGCGGGCCTCGGACGGCGCCACGAAGGACATCGGGCTGCTGACCGCCGGCGGTTACGCCGACGCCGCCGCCCAGGACTCCTTCTGCTCCGGCACGACCTGCATCATCACCAGGATCTACGACCAGTCCTCCCGCCACAACGACCTCACCGTCGAGGGTGCGGGCGGGGCCGGGAAGGCCGATGTCGGGGCGCCCGCCGACGCGCTGCCGGTGACCGTCGGCGGCCACCAGGTCTACGGCCTGGAGATCTCCGCCGGCATGGGCTACCGGAACGACGCCACCTCCGGCGTCGCCACCAACGGCGCCGCCGAGGGGATGTACATGGTGACCTCCGGCACCCACGTCAACGGCGCCTGCTGCTTCGACTACGGCAACGCCGAGACCAACAACAAGGACACCGGCAACGGCCACATGGACGCCATCAACTTCGGCACCGAGTGCTGGTTCTCCCCCTGCTACGGACAGGGCCCCTGGGTGCAGGCCGACCTGGAGAACGGGCTGTTCCAGTCCGACGCCGGATACAGCAAGAACTCCGCCGACACGGGCACCGGACCCCTGCCGTTCGTGACCGCGCTGCTCAAGAACAACGGCCAGAACCATTTCGCACTCAAATGGGGGAATGCACAATCCGGTGGGCTGACGACCACCTATTCCGGAGGTGAGCCGACCACGAGCGGATACTCGCCCATGCACCAGGAGGGCGCGATCGTCCTCGGCACCGGCGGCGACAACAGCAACGGCTCCATCGGCTCCTTCTTCGAGGGCGTCATGACCTCCGGCATCCCGACCGACGCCGCCGACAACGCCGTCCAGGCCGACATCGTCTCCGTCGGCTACGGCGGCGCGACCGGCAGCGCCGGCACGCTCGGCGCCGGCTCCGAGATCTCGCTGCGCGCCACCACCTCCTGCTGCACCGGCGACTACGTCCGCCACCAGAACAACGCCGGCGTCGTCTCCGCCATCACCTCCGGCAGCTCCGGCCTGGACAAGAACGACGCCACCTGGATCGTCCGCAAGGGACTCGCGAGCAGCTCCTGCGTCTCCTTCGAGTCACGCAACTACCCCGGCGACTACCTGCGCCACTACAACTACAAGCTCTACCGGCAGCCCATGGACGGCACCGCCCAGTTCCGGGCCGACGCCACCTTCTGTCCGCAGACCGGCAAGAGCGGCACCGGCACCTCGTTCGCCTCGTACAACTACCCGACGAGGTACCTGCGCCACTACGACTACAACCTGTACATAGCGAGCGACGGCGGGTCCAACGACTTCGACAGCAGCACGTCCTGGACCGACGACGTCACCTGGGCGGTCAGCCCGCCCTGGGCGCCGTAGCCACCGCCTTGGCGAACTCCGCCGACTGAACCGGGAGTTCGGCGGTCACCGTGAAACCGCCGCGCGGCGACGGGCCGGCCGTGAGCGAGCCGCCCGCCGCCGCGAGGCGCTCGGTGAGCCCCTTCAGTCCGGTGCCGCCGATGCCCTGCTGGGGCCGGCTGACCGCCTTGCCGCTGCCGTTGTCGGTGACGGTGAGCCGGGCCTGCTCGGCCCCGCTCTCGACGGTGATCTCACAGCGGTGCGCGTCGCTGTGCCGGACCACGTTCGTCACCGCCTCACGCACCACCCAGCTCAGCAGCGCCTCCGTCTGCGGTTCGAGCGGTGCCCCCGACTGCCGTACCACCGCCTCCACACTCGCCGCCGACAGCGCCGAACGGGCCCGGGCCAGCTCGGTGGCCAGGCTTCCCTCCCGGTAGCCGGTCACCGCCTCGCGGATCTCGGTGAGCGCCTGCCGGCCCACCGACTCGATGTCCGTGATCTGGCCCAGCGCCGCGTCCATGTCGCGCGCGGCCAGCCGCCGGGCCGCCTCCGACTTCACCACGATCACCGACAGCGTGTGCCCGAGCAGGTCGTGCAGATCCCGGGAGAAGCGCAGCCGCTCCTTCTCCACCGCGCGCCGTGCCAACTCCTCGCGGGCGGCACGCAGTTCCCGTACGGCCTCGGACAGGCCGAGGATGGCGGCGGTCACCATGCTGGACAGGAAGGTGGCATAGCCGATGTTCGTCGCGTCCCCCCAGCCGCCGCGGACGGCGGAGACGCAGGCCGCGTACACCGTCAGCAGCAGACCCGTGCGGCCCAGCCACGGCCCGCGCAGGGCGGCGCCCACGGCGAGGCCGAGCAACGGGAAGAACATCAGCCAGTTGCCGCCGTAGCCGAGGGCGAGGCCCGTGGTCACCAGGACCATGAGGAGCAGCGCCACCCGGGTGGAGGCGGCCGCCCGCCTCTCGCGGTCGAAGGAGCGGAAGGTGACGTAGATGTACAGGGAGTTGAAGGCGATCAGGCCCAGCCCGCCGACCCATGGGCTGGGGGTCTTGCCCTGGAGCAGGTTGGAGAAGGACCCCATCCCCATCAGCAGCCAGGGCAGCAGGGCGAAGCCGGTGGGCGGCGGGCCCGGATGGTCGACGTCCGGCGCCCTGCCCTCCTTCCGGGCCGCCCGCTGCGCGGCCTTGAAGCGTTCGTGCTCGGCCCGCCACTGGCGCCGCTCGGCCCGAAAGGCCTGTAGCTGGCACCCAACTCCCCGTACCCACGTCATGTCTGATGTTTCCCCCGGTCAGATGGTCCCCGCACGACGGCGGTACGACAGCACAGCGTACGAACCGAACAGAAAGAGCCAGGCCGTCAGCACGATGATGGCACCGGCACCCGGTGCGTGCCCCTCGGATACGGCGGTGCCCAGCTGGGCGAACCGATGGGTGGGGGTGTACGCCGACAGGGCCTGCAGCCAGCCGGGAAACAGGCTGATCGGGAACCACAGGCCGCCGAGCACCGCGAGCCCCAGGTTGCACGCCATGTTGACCACGCCGGTGCTCGGCCCGGTCAGCCGGTAGCCGTTGCCGAGGCCGAGCAGCGTGAACGGGACCGAGCCGAGCCACAGCAGCAGCGCGATCGCCGCCCACTGGCCGGCCGCCAGCCGTACGCCGTTGAACAGTCCGCCCGCCGCCAGTACCGCGACGATCGAGGGCAGCACGGTCACCACACCGGTCAGGGCCCGACCGGTCACCACCTCGCGTGGGGTCATGGGGGTCACGCGGAGCTGCCGCAGCCAGCCGGTCGCGCGGTCCTCGGCCACCGCGCCGCCGGTGTTCAGCGCGGAGCCCACGGCGCCGTAGGCGGCCATGCCGACCATGGCCGCCGTGCGCTGGCCGCTGTCTTCGCCGCCGAGGTTGGTGAACAGGAGGTACATCATTACCGGCATGGCAATTCCGCCGATGACGAAGCCGGGGTCGCGCAGGGTGCGGCAGGTTTCCAGGCGGATGTAGGCGAGCATCAGACGGTCGTCCTTCGAGTGCGGGATGTGTGTGGTCGCTCGCGCAGTTCCCCGCGCCCCTCGGGGGCGCCTCCCCTGGCCGTCAGGGCCAGGAACGCGTCGTCCAAGGACGCCGGAGTCACCTCCAGCCCCCTGATGGCCCCCAGCTCGGCCAAGGCGATCACCGTCGCGTCCGAGTCGTCGGTGCGCAGCCGGACCCTGTCGCCCTGCACCTCCACCGAGTGCACCCCGGGCAGCAGGCCGAAGGACTCCGGTTCCCGCCCCGCCAGGTCCACGGCGACCAGGTTGCCGCTCGCCGCGCGCCGCAGCTCCTCGCCCGTGCCGTCGGCGACGACCCGGCCCCGGTCGATGACCACGATCCGGTCGGCGTACGCGTCCGCCTCCTGCAGGTAGTGCGTGGAGAAGAGCACGGTGTGGCCGCGCCGGGCGTACGTGCGCATCGACTCCCAGAACGCGTGCCGTGCCTCCACGTCCAGCGCCGCCGTCGGCTCGTCCAGCACCAGCAGCGCGGGGTTCCCGGCCAGCGCGAGCGCGAACCGCACCCGCTGGACCTGACCCCCGGACAGCCGGTCCACCCGCCGCCCGGCCAGGTCCGCGATCCCGGCCAGCTCCAGGGCCCGCGCCACCGGCATCGGCGCCGGACAGCGGGAGGCCAGGAAGGTGACCAGCTCGCCCACGGTGACCCGGGGCACCGGGCGGGCGTCCTGGAGCATCGCACCCACCCGGCCCGCGCGCACCGACCGCTCGGGCGCCGCGCCGAACAGTTCCACGGCGCCGGCGTCGGGCTCGTACAGCCCGAGCAGCAGGCCGATCGTGGTCGACTTGCCGGCGCCGTTGCGGCCCAGCAGCGCCACGGTCTCCCCGCGCCCGATCCGCAGGTCCACCCCGTCCACGGCGCGCACCGCGCCGTACGTCTTGACCGCCCCCGTGAAGGACACGGCGGTGTTCTCCGTCTGTGTCATGCCTACGACGCTAGGGAGCGCGGGCCCGCCCCGGCAGATGCGCATGTACGGACTCGGGCAGTACGAATGTCACTGTCCCGCTGAGCTGACACAGTGTCAGGAGCCTTCACAACTGTGGAGCCCTGGGCTATACAGAGGGCGCCGGACTGGAACGCGTTCTAGATCGGCCCGTAGCGACCTCGGTGCGGCCGACGGTGCGGACGTCCGCACCGGGGTCTTGAACCGCCAGTGTCAGGAGCCGTATGCCCATCGACGCAAGCCGAGCCCTCGCGGCCGGACCCCGGACCGGCGAGATCTCCTGGACCACCAAGGACGTCCAGCTCTACCACCTCGGCATCGGCGCGGGAGCCAACCCCGACAAGGACGCCCCCGCCACCGACCCCGACGAGCTGCGCTACACCCTGGAGTCCCGGCTGCACGTCCTGCCGAGCTTCGCCACCGTCGCCGGCTCCGGCGCGCCCGGCGTGATCAGCGGGCTGTCCATGCCCGGTGTCGAGGTCGAGCTCGCCAAGGTCCTGCACGGCGGACAGACCCTGGAGATCCACCGCCCCATCCCGGCCGAGGGCACGGCGACCGCGACCCACCGGCTCGCCGCCGTCTACGACAAGGGCAAGGCCGCCATCCTGGTCCTGCGCACGGAGGTCGCCGACGCCGACGGCCCGCTGTGGACGAACGACGCCCAGATCTTCGTACGGGGGGAGGGCGGGTGGGGCGGCGACCGGGGCCCCTCCAACCGGCTCGATCCGCCCAGCGGTGAACCGGACAGGATCGTCGAACGCCCCGTCCGCGAGGACCAGGCCCTCCTCTACCGCCTCTCCGGCGACTGGAACCCGCTGCACGCCGACCCCGAGTTCGCCAAGCTCGCCGGCTTCGACAAGCCCATCCTGCACGGCCTGTGCACCTACGGCATCACGCTCAAGGCGGTCGTGGACACGCTGCTCGGCGGCGACGTGAGCCGGGTGCGGTCGTACGCCACCCGGTTCGCGGGCGTCGTCTACCCGGGGGAGACCCTGCGCATCCGCATGTGGCGGCAGGACGGAAGCGTGCGGGTGGCCGTGAGCGCCGTCGAGCGGGGGGATGCGCCGGTCCTCGTGGACACCGTCGTAGAGCACTCCTGAAACCAGCATCGAGGGGAGCCGCACCATGCGCGCAGCCGTACTGCACGAGATCGGCCAGGAAAAGCTGGAGGTCCTCGACGACGTCGAGGCGGTGGGCTTCGGCCCCGGCAGGGTCAGGGTCCGGGTGCGGGCGACGGGGCTGTGCCACTCGGACCTGTCCGCGATGAACGGGGTGCTGCCGCAGCCCGCGCCGTTCGTGCCGGGGCACGAGGGTGCGGGCGAGATCCTCGAAGTGGGGGAGGGCGTAAGGCACTTGAAGGCGGGCGACCGGGTCGTCATCTGCTGGCTGCCCGCCTGCGGCGCCTGTCCGGCCTGCAGGCGCGGGCAGACCGAGCTGTGCCTGGCCGGGTTCATGAACGCGGGCACCCCCAACTTCAGGCGCTCCGGCGGTGACGTCTTCGGCTTCGCCGGCACCGGCACCTTCGCCGAGGAGGTCGTGGTCGACGCCGGCTGCGCGGTGCCGATCCCGGACGACGTGCCCTTCGACATCGCCGCGCTGATCGGCTGCGGGGTCACCACCGGTCTCGGTGCCGCCCTCAACACCGCCGATGTGGAGGCCGGTTCGTCGGTCGCCGTCATCGGGTGCGGAGGGGTCGGCATCTCGGCGGTGCAAGGGGCGCGGCTGAAGGGCGCCGCCGAGATCGTCGCCGTGGACCCGGTCGCCTCCCGGCGCGAGTCGGCCCTCAGGTTCGGGGCCACGAAGGCGGTCGCGCCGGAGGAGCTGGCCGACGCCAAGCAGCAGGTCACCGGCGGCGAGGGCTTCGACTACGTCTTCGAGGTCGTCGGGAGGTCCGCCACCGCCCGCACCGCCTACGAGAACACCCGGCGCGGCGGCACCCTCGTCGTGGTCGGCGCCGGCGCCATGGACGACTTCCTGCGGCTCAACATGTTCGAGCTGTTCTTCGACGAGAAGCGCATCCTGCCGTCCATGTACGGCGGCGGCGACGTGCTGCGCTCCTACGAGCGCACCATCGCCCTGTGGCGGGCCGGCCGCGTCGACCTGGCGGGCCTGATCACCCACCGGGTCCAACTGACCGGGATCAACGAGGCACTGGACCAGATGCGTACCGGGACCGCCCTGCGTACGTGCATCGAGATCTGAGGACGGGGACCGGCATGGCACTGCCATCCGAGGGACCTTTGAAGGGGCTGTCCGCCGTCGTCACGGGTGCGGGACGCGGGCTCGGCCGGGCCGAGGCCCTGGAACTCGCGCGGCTCGGCGCGGCCGTCGTCGTCAACGACTACGGGCAGCCCGGCCGGGACGGCTCGGGGGAGGCCTCGGCGGGACCGGCCGAACAGGTCGCCGCCGAGATCCGCGCACAAGGCGGCCGGGCGGTCGCCCACACCGGAGACGTCGCCGACTTCCAACAGGCCGAAGAGCTGGTGCAGTCGGCGATCGCCGAGTTCGGCAGGCTCGACATCCTCGTCAACAACGCGGGCATCCTGCGTGACCGCATGGTCTTCTCCATGACCGAGGACGAGTGGGACTCGGTGATCCGCGTCCACCTCAAGGGCCACTTCAACACCACCCACTTCGCCGCCCGGCACTGGCGGGAGCGGTCCAAGGCGGCCGGGGGGGAGAAGGTCTACGGGCGGATCGTCAACACCTCCTCGGAGGCGTTCCTCGCCGGCTCCGCCGGGCAGCCCAACTACGCTGCCGCGAAAGGCGGAATCGTCGGCCTGACCACCTCCACCGCCCTCGCCCTCGCCAGGTACGGCGTCACGGCCAACGCCATCTGCCCGCGCGCCCGGACCCGGATGACCGAGGACGTCTTCGCCGGGTTCGAGCAGCCCACCGAGGGTCTGGACCCGCTGGCCCCCGAGCATGTCGCCCCGCTCGTCGGCTACCTGGCCGCACCGGCCGCCGCCCGGGTCAACGGGCAGCTGCTCGTCGTGCACGGCGGCATGGTCGCGATCGTCGAACGGCCGCGGGTGCAGGCGAAGTTCGACAGCAAGCAGGAGACGTTCAGCTACGACGAGCTCGACGCGCTGCTCACCCCGCACTACGCGGACCGGCCGCCGGGGGAGACCTTCGCGGCTGCGGAGGTGCTGGGGCTGAAGCGTGGGTGACAACGGGTGAGGAAAGACGGAGAGGGGGCGCCCGTCGGACGCCCCCTCCTTTCGTTTCCCACCGTCAGGCAGCCGCCTCCGCGGTCTCCTCGGCCGGCTTGCGGTGCCGGCCGTGCGGAGCGGACTCGCTCTCCTGGGCCGCGATCTGGCCCCGGTGCCGGCCGTGGCCGGCAGCCTCCTGAGAGTCGGCAGACAGCTGGTTCGTGGTGCTGGTGTCGCTCATCGGAAGTATTCACCCCGTCAACATGATCTTTCGTACAGCCGGGCGAGTCTAACCGGCGCACCACGGGCCGAATCCAGGCGCACACGCCAACCGGCACTAGTTCGTTACAAGACGTCCCAGAGGCGCCTGCTGCAACGGCACCGGACGCGCCATCACCGGCCCCGGAGCGCCCGGCGCCACAGGCTCGGGAGCGCCCGGTTCCGCGGGCGCCGAAGCCGGTTCCGCCGGTTCCGGCGTGCCCCATGCCGCGGGCTGCGGAGCGCCTGGTGCGGCAGGCTCCGGAGTACCTGGTCCCACAGGTTCCGGAGGATCCGGTTCCGTCGGCTCCGGGGACGCCCCGAGCGCCCCGGAAGCCGTGCCGTCCCGGACCGGACCCTCCAGACCCGCGCCCCCGGATCCCCCCGAACCCCCCATGACCGCGGCAGTACCGCTCCCCGCGGCCATCTCCCCCCTGGGCGCCGTCAGCTCCGCCACGCCGCACGGAGTCTCCTCCGTGGTGTACGGCAGCCGCAGCACCCCGTCCCGTGTCCACAGCCCGGCCCCGGCCCGCCAGCCCCCGGGCGCCGGGAGATGACTCACCTCCCGCCCGGCCGGCCGCCAGATGCCCACCCAGCTGTTGCCGAACGGCCCGTCGACGCGCAGCGCCACCGCGCAGTTCTCCGGCATCAGCACCTGCCCCGGCTGGATCGCGAACGGTCTCACCGCGCAGTCCGGCACCCTGAGGCACTCCGGGAAACGCACCGGCAGCGTGCTGCCGAGCACGCCCCAGCCCAGCCGTTCCCGCCCCGGCGAGGGCGCGTCGGAGGAGATGAGCAGCAGCCCGCTGTCGGGGTCGGCGAGCAGTAGCCGGTCGTCGCTCCCGGCCGCGATCTGCAAAAGCGGCGAGACCTCCGCGCGCTCCAGGTCCACCACGACCGTCTTGACCGGCCCGCCGGCCGGCTCCCGGTCCAGCGCCAGCATCCGCCCGGCGCGGTCCAGCCAGACCCCGCCCGAACAGCGCCCCGGCACCTCGGCGAGCCGCTCGGGCCCGAACGCCCCGCCCGCCACCAGCCACACCGCACTCGACCGGGGCCCTACGGCGAGGGCGTACGCCCGTACGCCTCCCGGGGCGGGCGGCAGCAGCGTGAGCCGGGTGCCGGGCTCGGGGCACTCCACCGCGCCCAGCGGCAGCTCACCGGTGCCGGGGCCGGTCGGGTACAGCAGCGAGAAGGCGTGCCGGTGCTCGACCAGCCGGTGGATCAGCACCCGGCCGTCGGACAGGGGCTGCACCTCGGTGCCGGGCTCCTCGGGCTGGTTGCCGGGCAGCGGTACGGCGTACGGCTCCGGGCCGTCCAGGGTCCAGCGCTCGGGGAACCAGCAGTCCCCGGCCGGGGCGAGCCGGGCCGCGTACGCGCCGTCCGCCGTCACGGCGAACGCCGTCCCCGGCACACTGTCGTGCCCGCCCGTGGAGGGGGGTTCGATCGCACAGGCCGTCATCGTTCGGTCACCTCCGGCGACGAAGCTAGTTTTCGTACGCACAGGCGGGGGACGGGGCGACTCCTGCTTCACACATACGGGTGGCGCAGAAGCGATTCACCTGAGGAAAGCGGGGCCTTTGTGCTGAGCGGGGTCAGACCGGACGGATGCGGTACGGCCGCCGGGACCAGCCAGGTAGCCTTACCTTCGTGCCCCGTCTGTCTGAAGTCATCGCCGCGCTGGAGAACCTGTGGCCCGCCGAGCGGGCCGAGTCCTGGGACGCGGTCGGCACGGTCGTGGGCGACCCCGACCAGGAGGTCACCCGGGTCCTGTTCGCCGTCGACCCCGTGCAGGAGATCGTCGACGAGGCGGTGAAGCTGGGCGCCGACCTGCTGGTCACCCACCACCCGCTCTATCTGCGCGGGACGACCACGGTCGCGGCCACCCACTTCAAGGGCCGTGCCGTGCACACGCTGATCAAGAACGACATCGCGCTGCACGTGGCCCACACCAACGCCGACACGGCGGACCCGGGTGTCTCGGACGCGCTCGCGGGCGCGCTGGACCTGAGGGTCGTACGCCCCCTGGTCCCGGACCCCACCGATCCGGAGGGCCGCCGCGGCCTCGGCCGCGTCTGCGAACTCGACCACCCGCTCACCGTCCGCGAGCTGGCCGCGCGCGTGGCCGAGCGGCTGCCGGCCACCGCGCAGGGCATCCGGGTGGCGGGTGACCCCGAGCGGCTCGTCCGCACGATCGCCGTCAGCGGCGGCTCCGGCGACAGCCTCTTCGACCAGGTCCGCGCGGCCGGAGCCGACGCCTTCCTCACCGCCGACCTGCGCCACCACCCGGCGTCCGAAGCCGTCGCCCACACCCCCCTCGCGCTGCTCGATGCGGCGCACTGGGCCACCGAGTGGCCCTGGTGCGAGCTGGCCGCGAGCCAGCTCGACGAGATCTCCGACCGCCACGGCTGGGACCTTCGCGTCCACGTCTCCAAGACGGTCACCGACCCCTGGACCGCCCACGCGGCGTCCACCACCTCTAGCACCTCTAGCTGATTCGGGAGCCCCCAACTGAACGCCGCGCCCGCCGACCAGATCCGCCTCCTCGACGTCCAGGACCTCGACGTCCGCCTGCAGCAGCTCGCGCACAAGCGGAGGTCGCTGCCCGAGCACGCCGAGATCGACTCGCTGAACAAGGACCTCGTCCAGCTGCGGGACCTGCTCGTCGCCGCGCAGACCGAGGAGAGCGACACCGCCCGCGAGCAGACCAAGGCCGAGCAGGACGTGGACCAGGTGCGCCAGCGCGCCGCCCGCGACCAGCAGCGCCTGGACTCCGGCGCGGTCACCTCGCCCAAGGACCTGTCCAACCTCCAGCACGAGATCGCCTCCCTCGCCAAGCGGCAGGGCGACCTGGAGGACGTGGTGCTGGAGGTCATGGAGCGCCGCGAGGCCGCGCAGGAGCGGGTGAGGGAGCTGACCGAGCGCGTCGCGTCGGTGCAGGCGAAGATCGACGACGCGGGCGGCCGCCGGGACGCCGCGTTCGAGGAGATCGACGGCGAGGTGGCGACGGTGACGAAGGAGCGCGAGGTCATCGCGGGCAGCATCCCCGCCGAGCTGCTCAAGCTCTACGACAAGCTGCGCGCGCAGCAGGGCGGCATCGGCGCGGCCAAGCTGTACGCCCGCACCTGCCAGGGCTGCCGTCAGGAGCTGGCCATCACCGAGCTGAACGAGATCCGGGCGGCGGCGCCGGACACGGTGGTGCGCTGCGAGAACTGCCGCCGCATCCTGGTGCGTACGGCCGAGTCGGGTCTGTAAGAGTCGGTAAGGGGCTTCAGGGGTGCGGGAGTTCATCGTCGAGGCGGACGGCGGGTCGCGGGGCAATCCGGGGCCCGCGGGCTACGGCACGGTGGTGCGTGACGCGGCCACGGGCGAGCCGCTGACCGAGGTGGCCGAGTACATCGGCGTCGCCACCAACAACGTGGCCGAGTACCGGGGCCTGCTGGCCGGCCTGCGCGCCGCCCACGCCCTCGACCCGACCGCGACGGTGCACGTCCGCATGGACTCCAAGCTCGTCATCGAGCAGATGTCGGGCCGCTGGAAGATCAAACACCCCGACATGAAGCCCCTGGCCACCGAGTCGAGGTCCGTCTTCCCCCCGGACCAGGTCACCTACGAGTGGATCCCCCGCGAGCAGAACAGACACGCGGACCGCTTGGCGAACGAGGCGATGGACGCGGGGGTGAGGGGAGAGCAGTGGTCACCCTCGGAGTCCACGGCGGCTCTGGACACCTCGTCGTCCGCCGCCGGCGGACAGCGTCCTGCCGCCCCCGACGAGCAGCGGGTCTCGACCCCGGGGTGGGGCAGCGCCCCGGACCTCGGTGCCCCCGCCACCTTCGTGCTGCTCCGCCACGGCGAAACCCCCCTCACCCCCCAGAAGCGCTTCTCCGGCAGCGGCGGCACCAACCCCTCCCTCTCCGCCGCCGGCCGCGAACAGGCCCACCGCACGGCCGAGGCACTGGCCAGGCGCGGCACCGTCCAGGCCGTCATCGCCTCCCCCCTCACCCGCACCCGCGAGACCGCGGCCATCGTCGCCACCCGCCTCGGCCTCGACGTGACGATCGAAGAGGGCCTGCGTGAAACGGACTTCGGCGCCTGGGAGGGCCTCACGTTCGGCGAGGTCCGCGAGCACTACCCCGAGGACCTGAACGCCTGGCTCGCCGACCCGGAGGCCCACCCCACCGGCGGCGGCGAGAGCTTCGCCGAGACGGCCACCCGGATCGCGGCCACGCGTGACAAGCTGGTCGCCGCCCACGCGGGCCGCACGGTCCTGCTGGTCAGCCATGTGACCCCGATCAAGACCTTCGTCCGCCTCGCCCTCGGCGCCCCGCCCGAGTCTCTGTTCCGCATGGAACTGTCGGCGGCGTCTCTGTCGGCGGTGGCCTACTACGCGGACGGCAACGCGAGCGTACGGCTGTTCAACGACACGTCCCACCTGCGTCCCTGAGCCCCGCCGCCCCCCCGCGCCAGCTCCTCGACCCGCGCCCAGTCCCCGGCGGCCACCGCCTCCGCCGGGATCATCCAACTGCCGCCCACGCAGCCCACGTTGGGCAGCGCCAGATACTCCGGCGCGCTCGCCGGCCCGATCCCGCCGGTCGGGCAGAAGCGGGCCTGCGGCAGGGGTCCGGCCAGCGACTTCAGATAGGCCGTACCGCCCGCCGCCTGCGCGGGGAAGAACTTCATCTCCCGCACCCCGCGCTCCAGCAGCGCCACGACCTCCGAGGTGGTCGACACCCCGGGCAGGAACGGCACCCCGGACCCGCGCATCGCCGCCAGCAGCGCGTCCGTCCACCCGGGGCTGACCAGGAACCGCGCCCCCGCCGCCACGCACGCGCCGACCTGCTCCGGCCTGATCACCGTGCCCGCGCCGACGACGGCCCCGGGCACCTCGGCGGCGATCGCCCGGATCGCGTCCAGCGCCGCCGGAGTCCTCAGCGTCACCTCGATCGCCGGCAGCCCGCCCGCCACCAGCGCCCGCGCCAGCGGTACGGCGTCGGCGGCGTCGGAGACGACCACGACGGGCACGACGGGCGCGAGATCCAGGACGGAGGCAGCCGAAGAGGAGGGCGGCGGTGAGGTCATGCCCTCATCGTGCCCAGCCGCTGCAGCACACGCAATGAACGTTGCGCATGCTGCAATGCCCCGAGGTCCTCAGTGGATCTCTTCCACCAGCACGTCCAGCGACCACGCCCTGCCCGCCCTGCCCGGCGCCTCCGCCTCCACGACGTACCCGAGCTCCCGCAGCACCCCGACCAGCTCGGCGGGGTTCTCCGGGGCGGTACCGGCCGTCAGCAGACTCCGTACGATCCGGCCCTTGGTCGCCTTGTTGAAGTGGCTGACCACCTTCCGGGTGGGCGCGTGCAGTACCCGTACCGTCGCCGTGCGCCCCGCGAGCTCGCCCTTCGGCCTCCAGGCCGCCGCGTACGCCGAGGAGCGCAGATCCAGCACCAGGCCGTCCCCGGCCGCCTCGGGCAGCACCTCGGCCATCGGCGCCCGCCAGTGTCCGGCCGGCGTGCCGAGCCCCGGCAGCTTCACGCCCATCGAGCAGCGGTAGGAGGGGATGCGGTCCGTGACCCGTACGGCGCCCCACAGGCCGGAGAACACCAGCAGCGAGTCCGCCGCGCGCTTCCCGGCCGCCGCGTCCAGGGTGGCCAGGCCGAGGGCGTCGTAGAGGACACCGGTGTAGATCTCCCCGGCGGGACGGGCGCCGGCCGTGCGCAGGACGGCGTTCTTCGCGACCTCGCCGCGCAGCCCCTCGCTCAGCCCGAGCACCTCGCGCGCCTTCTCCTCGTCACCGGTGCACAGCTCGACCAGCTCGGTGAGCACGGCCTCCCGCGCGGCGGTCAGCCCCGGCAGGGACAGCGACTGAAGGTTCAGCGGGGCGCCCTCGCCCGAGCTCGCCTTGCCTTCCGAGGGCGGCAGCAGGACCAGCAACACGTACTCCTCACGTAGACCTCCGCGACAGCGTACGGCGTGCCGCCCTCGCGACCCCGACCTACGCTCGCTGTATGCCCCGCCGCAAGATCCGCGTGACCGGTGCCCCCGAGGCTCCCCTGCGAGCGGCCCTCGCCGCGCTGCGTGCCGAGCTCGGGCTGCCGCAGGACTTCCCGCCCGAGGTGCGGGCCGAGGCCGAGCGCGCGGCGAAGGCGCCCGCCCTGCCGTCCTACGACGCCACGGACGTCCCCTTCTTCACCCTCGACCCCCCGGGCGCCACCGATCTCGACCAGGCGACGCACCTCTCCCGGCAGGGCACCGGATACCGGGTCCGGTACGCCATCGCCGACGTCGCCGCCTTCGTCGTACCCGGCGGAGCGCTGGACGCCGAGGCGCACCGGCGGGTGAACACCCTGTACCTCCCCGACGGGAGGATCCCGCTGCACCCCACCGTGCTCGGCGAGGGCGCGGCAAGCCTGCTGCCGGACCAGGTCCGCCCGGCCGTGCTGTGGACGATCGACCTGGACGCGGAGGGCCGGACCATCGCCGTCGACGTGTGCCGCGCCCTCGTCCGCAGCCGCGCCGGACTCGACTACGCGCGCGTGCAGCGGGAGATCGACACCCGGGCCGCCGAGGAGCCGGTCGCGCTGCTCAAGGAGATCGGCGAGGCCCGGGAGCGACAGGAGACCGAACGCGGCGGCATCTCCCTGAACGTGCCCGAGCAGGAGATCACCGAGCAGGACCACACCTACGTCCTCGGCTACCGGGCCCCGCTGCCCGCCGAGGGCTGGAACGCCCAGCTGTCCCTGCTCACCGGGATGGCCGCCGCCGACCTGATGCTCGCCCACGGCACCGGCATCCTGCGCACCCTCCCGGCCGCCCCGGACGGCGCCGTCGCCCGGCTGCGCCATACCGCGACCGCGCTGCACATCGACTGGCCGCACCATGTGTCGTACGCCGCGCTGATCCGGACCCTGGACCCGCACCACGCCCACCACGCGGCCTTCCTCCAGGAGTGCACCACCCTGTTGCGCGGCGCCGGTTACACCGTCTTCCGGGACGGCGTCCTCCCCGCGATCACGACCCACTCCGCCGTCGCCGCCCCCTACACCCACTGCACCGCCCCGCTGCGGCGCCTCGCCGACCGCTACGCCTCGGAGCTCTGCCTCGCCGCCGTCGCCGGCCAGGCCCCGCCCGACTGGGTGCTCGCCGCGCTCGACGCGCTGCCCCGGCGGATGGCCGACGGCTCCCGGATCGCCGGCACCGTCGAGCGCGAGTGCGTGGACATCGTCGAGGCGGCCCTGCTCAAGGACCGGGTCGGTGACGTCTTCGACGGCTGTGTGGTCGACGTCGACGAGCACCGGCCGACCGCCGGGACGGTCCAGGTGGACTCCCCGGCGGTCATCGGCCGCATCGAGGGCGACCGGCTGCCGCTGGGCGAACGCCTGCGGGTCCGGCTGGTCCGGGCCGACCCGGTGACGGAGAAGGTCCTCTTCACCGTGGCCTGAGGGTCACCGCGGCATGAGGGCCCGGACGAGCGCGCCGGGGTCGTCGGCATGCAGCCGCACCACGCTCACCTCGCGCGCCCGGCCGAGGAAGGACGTGTGGGTGACGGGCTCGGCGAGTTCGAGCGTGACCGACGTCTGCGAGCCGACGGCGAGGTCGAGCGTCTCGTCCGCGGGAGTGTGCGTGTTCCGCGTCTCCCGGCGCACGACGCTGATCGCCTCCCGTGGTATCCGCAGGTCCACATGGACGCCGTAGCGCACCCGCAGCGTCTCCGGGGTCAGCACATGGGGGCGGACCACGCAGGCCGCGTGCAGGGCGACGACGAACAGCACGGTGTAGATGTCCAGCACCAGCAGGACGTCGTGCGCGGTGGGCATGCCGCGCAGCATCGCGGACACGCCGACCGTCTCGACCAGGCAGACGAAGACGAGTCCGGCCATCGTCGCGCCCTGCCCGCGCATGTACCCGAACGCCCGCCCGCCGGCGGTGCCCTGAGTACGCCGGGCCGGCCACAGCACGAGGCTCGCGCAGAGCCGCGCCTCGTGCCCGGCCAGCCGCCCCAGTGTGCCCAGCATCCTCATCTCCCCCCTCCCGCAAGGATATTGAGGCCGCGGCGGATCGCCTCGGCCTGCGCCGGCGCGAAGTCGGCGTACAGGGCGCGCAGTACGGCGTGGTCGGCGTCGGCCGCCCCCGCCGGCAGCAGCCCGGCCGGGACACAGTCGGCCAGGGCACGCGCCGCCTCCCCCACGCGCGGGTCGTCCGGTTCCGCGTCCGCGAGCGCGTCCAGCAGCGCGTACACCTCCCGGGCCCGGGCGAGGGCGCCCGGGGTGTCCAGGGCGCCACGCAGCGCGGACATCAGCCGCTCCCGGTCCTCGGGCGCCGCCCCGGTGTCGATCAGGGCGAGCACCTCGCGGTCCCTGGCGGCCATGGGGGAGTCGTCGCCGGGAAACTCGGCGAGCAGCGTGGCCAGTTGAGGTGAGACCGGGCCTTCGGCCGGCAGTTCCCCGGCGTCCAGCAGCGCCCGCAGCCGCCGCCGGCGCTCCCGGATCTCCGCCTCCTGCCGGGCGAGGTCCTCGTCGAGTTCGGTGAGCACCTCGACCAGATCCTTCCCGGCGTCGTCGGCGAGCACGTCCCGCGCCTCGGTCAGGCCCAGCCCCAGCTCGGTCAGCCGTCTGATCCGGGCGAGGACGACGGCGTGCCGGAGCGTGTAGTGACGGTAGCCGTTGGAGAGGCGCTCGGGCTCGGGCAGCAGGCCCAGGTGGTGGTAGTGCCGCACGGTGCGCGTCGTGACGCCGACGGCGGCGGCGAGTTCTCCGATCCGCATGGGACCAGTACAGACGTTGACGTCGCGGCAGGGTCAAGCGGCGGCTTGCGGCAGGCCGAGCCAGCGTTCCAGGGGCTCCGGCAGGCCCTTGCCGCCCTCGTCCTCGCCGGCCCAGGCGACGTAACCGTCCGGCCGTACGAAGAGCCCCTTCAGGGCGGGCCGGTCCGGGCACGCGGCCGTGAGGACGTCCAGCCGGTCGCCGTACCCCTCGGTGTGGGCGCGCAGCGCGGGGTCGTCGGCGAGGTCGAGCAGCAGGGCGCGGCCGGTGTGCAGGTGGTCGCCGAGCCGGGAGCCGTCCGCCAGCACCAGGTCGGGGGCGCTGGCGCCGGTCAGCGGGTGGTCGCCGGGCAGGTCGTAGCGCTGCCAGATGCCGGAGATCCTGCTCACGAAGTAGGTCGTGCCCGTGGTGGTCAGCGCCAGGTCGGTGACCACCCGGCGCAGGGCGCGGGCGTGCCCGTCCGGGCGCATCACCGCGATCTGGGCCCGGGTCCAGTCGAGCACCCACGCGCCGATCGGGTGCCGCTCGGCGGTGTAGGTGTCCAGCAGGGACTCGGGTGCCGTGCCGCGTACGACGGCGGCCAGCTTCCAGCCCAGGTTCATCGCGTCCCCGAGGCCGAGGTTGAGTCCCTGCCCGCCGAACGGCGAGTGGACGTGCGCCGCGTCGCCCGCGAGCAGCACCCGGCCCTTGCGGTAGTCGGTGGCCTGGCGGGCGTTGTCGGTGAACCGCGTCGCGGTGATCACCTTGTGGACGGTGACCTCGGGCACGCCCGACACCCGGCGCAGACCGGCCTCGAGCTCCCGGGCGGTGACGGGCGCGGACCGGTCGGCCGGGGGTCCGTCGAACTCCACGGTGAGGATCCGGCCGGGGAACGGCCCGTTGACGTACGTCCCCACGTCGGTGGTGTTCCAGCCCACGCCCAGCCGCTCGTCGCCGGACATCTCCACGACCGCCTGATAGCCGGTGATCTCGGGGTCCGTGCCCGGGAAGTCGAACCCGGCGAGCTTGCGGACGGTGCTGCGGCCGCCGTCGCAGCCGACCAGCCAGCCGGCCCGGACCGTCCCGTCACCGGTGTGCACGGCGACCCCGTCCGCGTCGGCGTCGAAGCCGGTCAGCTCCACGCCCCGGCGCACCTGAACCCCGAGCCGCGCGGCCCGCCGGGCCAGGATCCGCTCCAGCTCGGCCTGGGGCACGCCGAGCCCGCTGTCGGCGGCGGGGCCGACGTCCTCCCAGGCGGGGTCGGAGCCGTCGAAGAGGTCGGGGTCCATCGCGATCCCGGCGAAGTGCCCGGCGAACTTGGGCGGGGTCTTCATGGCGGCCTTGGCCCCGCCGCTCTCCCTGAAGGCACGCAGCCGTTCCCGCACCGCCTCCCACACCGACGCCAGCTCGGGCAGCAGCCCCCGCCGGTAGAGGGCGACCGCGCTCGGGATGTTGACCGAGCCCGCCTTGATCGTCTCGTCCACCTCGGTCAGCCGCTCCACGACCAGCACCCGCGCCCCGCCGAGCCCCAGCTCACAGCCGAGGAAGAGGCCCACGGGGCCGGCGCCGGCCACCACCACGTCGTAGTCCGTGTCCGCGTGATCCGTCGTCGTCATGCCCTCACTGTAGTGACTAAAAGTTTTGAGTGGCTATAGTTTTCCGCATGAGCGAGGAACCGGACGAGGGCCTTCCACTGAGGGAGCGCAAGAAACGCGCCACGCGGCAGCGGATCTCGGACATCGCGACGGGGCTCTTCGTGGAGCGGGGCTTCGACGCGGTGACGGTCGCCGAAGTGGCCCGGGTGTCCGGCGTCTCGGCGATGACCGTCTTCAACTACTTCCCGCGCAAGGAGGATCTCTTCCTCGACCGCATCCCGGAGGCCGTCGGGCTGTTCGCCGCCGCCGTACGGGAGCGCACGGCGGACGAGACCCCGCTGGCCGCCCTGCACCGGCTCGCGCTCCAACTCCTCGACCGGCGGCACCCGTTGAGCGGGGTGGGGGAGACCTTCCTGCCCTTCTGGCGGACCGTGATCGCCTCGCCCGCCCTGCGCGCCCGCGCCCGCGAGGGCGTCGAGGAGGTGGAGCGGGCGCTCGCGACCGCCCTCGGGGAGGCAGGCGTGCCGGATCCGCCCCTCCTGGCGGCCCTGACCGTGGCGGCGTACCGCACGGTCTACGTCACCTCCGCCTGCCGGCTGCTGGCCGGGGACCCGGTGCAGGAGGTGGCGCGGGATCACCGGATGCGGCTGGAGTCGGCGTTCGGGGCGCTGGAGCGGATGGTTCCCTGAGGTGGGCCGCCACCCGGCCCAGCCAGTCCTGAAGGGCGCCGGGGCGCCGTCGAAGAGCCGGCACCCGGCCCTCCACCCCCACGTGTACCGCCTCGCCACCGAACAGCCCCCGCCCCGTGCCGAACTCCGGCCGTTCCCGCGGAAGCCGACCTGGGTGCGGCATGGAAGCGGGGCCCGAAAGCGTTGCACTCTTGGTTGGAGAGGGGTGATGGGGGATGGCGGAACAGGCGCTGTGGACGCGCGCCCGGCTGGGGCACGGCGGACCTCCGCTGGACCTGCTGACGGCGAACTTCCGCCGGCACACCTACGCCCCGCACGCCCATGACGAGTACACGATCGGCGTCTGCGTCGGCGGCAGTGAGGTGATCGACTACCGGGGCGGCCACATCCGCACCGGCCCCGGCACGATCGTCGTCCTCGACCCGGGCGAGATGCACACCGGCGGCCCCGGCAACGCCACCGACGGCTACGCCTACCGCGCCCTGTACGCCGAGCCGTCCCTCCTGGCCGACGGCACCCTCTGCGGCCTCCCGCACTTCCGCGAACCCCTCCTGGACGACCCCGAGCTGGCCGGGGCCCTCCACCGCGCCCACACGGAACTCGCCGCCTGCCCGGACCCGCTGCAGGCCGAGTCCGTCCTGCCCTGGCTGCTGACGGCCCTGGCCCGCCGCCACTCCACGGCCAGGGCCACCTCCGACGAGATCCCCGGCGCGGGCGCGATCGCCCTGACGGTCCGCGACCGCCTCGCCGACGACCTCACGGCACCCCCACCGCTGGCCGACCTCGCGGCCGAGCTGGGCCTGTCCCGCTACCAGCTCCTGCGCGCCTTCCGTACGACCATGGGCATACCCCCGTACGCCTGGCTCGCCCAGTACCGGGTGAGCAGGGCGCGCGGACTGCTGGAGGCGGGCCTGCGCCCGGCCGAGGTGGCAGGGCTGGTGGGCTTCGCCGACCAGGCCCATCTGACCCGCTGGTTCCGCAGGGTGCTCGGGGTGACGCCGGCGGCGTACCGCAACAGCGTTCAAGACGCCCGGTGAGGCGCCGGCCGAAACTCACCGTATGACTGCACGCGGCTGGTTCCTGTTCTCCCTCATGGGAGTGATCTGGGGCATCCCCTATCTCATGATCAAGGTGGCGGTGACCGAGGTGTCCCCGTCGGTGCTGGTGTTCACGCGCTGCGCGCTCGGCGCGGCCCTCCTGCTCCCCTTCGCCGTACGGCAGGGCGGCCTGCTCACGACCGTACGCACCCACTGGCGCCCCATGCTGGCCTTCGCGTGCCTGGAGATCATGATCCCCTGGTTCACCCTCACGGACGCCGAACGGCACCTGTCCAGCTCGACGTCGGGCCTGCTGATCGCGGGGGTACCGATCGTGGGCCTGATCGCGGCCCGTCTCCTGGGCGACACGGAACACCTGGGAGCCCGCCGGCTGTCCGGCCTCGCCCTCGGGCTGGCCGGCGTGACGGTCCTGACCCTGCCCCACCTGACCGGCGGCGACGGCCGCTCCCTGGCGGAGGTCCTGGTGACGGTCGTGGGCTACGCGACCGCTCCGCTGATAGCCGCGCGCCGCATGAAGGACGTCCCGTCACTCCACCTGACCTCGGCCTGCCTGACCCTGGCGGCGCTGGTCTACGCCCCGCTGGCGATGGCCACGCGCCCGACGTCCGTCCCCTCGTCCTCCGCGCTGGCGTCCCTGGCCGGCCTGGGTGTGCTCTGCACGGCGGTGGCCTTCGTGGCGTTCCTGGAGCTGATCAAGGAGGCGGGCCCGACGCGGGCGACGGTGATCACGTACGTCAACCCGGCGGTGGCGGTGGCGGCGGGCGCGATCTTCCTGGACGAGCGCCTGTCCGCGACGGTCCTGATGGCCTTCGCCCTGATCCTGATGGGCTCGGTCCTGGCGACGGCGGCAGCGGGTCCGCGCCGCTCCCGGCGCCCGGTACCATGGTCGACACGGCAGACGAGCCGGGCGGACGGCCGCGTGGAGTCCCCCTAGGGGGCTTCCCGAGGAACGTCCGGGCTCCACAGGGCAGGGTGGTGGCTAACGGCCACCCGGGGTGACCCGCGGGACAGTGCCACAGAAAGCAAACCGCCCGGGGCTGCGGCCCCTGGTAAGGGTGAAACGGTGGTGTAAGAGACCACCAGTGCCCAGGGTGACCTGGGCAGCTAGGTAAACCCCACCCGGAGCAAGGTCAAAAGGAAACACTCCGGTGTTTCTGCGCGGACGCTCGAGGGCTGCCCGCCCGAGTCCGCGGGTAGACCGCACGAGGCCGGTGGCAACACCGGCCCTAGATGGATGGCCGTCGCCCCGACGCCCGCGAGGGCACCGGGGAACAGAACCCGGCGTACAGCCCGACTCGTCTGCCATGGGGGCCCTGACCAGGGAACGTCCTGGCCGGGGCCTTTGTGCGTCCGGCTGGGGTTTCTGCCCGCACCTGCGGCCTCGCGGGGGTTCCCGGGTGACTGCGCACGCGCTGTGCACCGCGGCCGGGTGCCATGGGGCCTACGCCCCTGCCCCGTTCCCGGCTGCAACAAGGACATGGCTGGAGGCAGCGGCGTGCCTGTGACGTACGGCATGCCCACTTTCCGGTCAGTCGTGCACCGGGGCGGCGTCAAGATTCCGTGAGCAGGAAAGATCACGAGTATCGTGCCCGGGTTGCTTCTGTTACGGATGGAGATGGCAGGGGCACCACAAACCAGTGGCTGAGGTGCCGCTGAGGTGCTGACCGCACGGGGGAGGACTCGATGGCCGACAACACGGGGGATCCGCAGGCAACGGCGGCTGCGCTGGAATCGGCGGCCGGCGCGCTGGCCGCGTCCGGCATCGGGCCGATCGCAGGCATCGGGGCCGTCATGGCCCGGGAACTGCGGGTCGAGGCCGAGACTTTGACCGCCTTCAGGAACCGGGTGAACGACCTCCTGACCCGGCTGGAGAACTCGAAGGCCGCCCCGCACAGGATCGCGGACGGCGCCCTGCCGACGGGCCGGCTGGGCAACTTCGACGAAGCCGACGCGCTCCACGGTGCCTACACCCAGGTGCATTCCCAACTGGAGCGCCTTTCCAAGATGCTGGCGCTGCAGATCGAGGGGCTGATGGTCACGGTCGACGCGTCGAAGAGCAACTATCACCATCTCGACGTCGACGTTCGCGATCGCCTGCACCGCATCCGTGTCGAAGCCGACAAGCTGGCTGTCGATGAGGCCCGGCCGGAGGCAAAGGGACACGCTGACGGCGGGACGGATGCACCCGGCCATGGCCGACACGGCTCCACGTCCGACTCGCAGGCGGGCGGCCTGTGATGTCCGTGGTGATGAGGCAGCGCGACGGGATGGTGTCGAAAGGGAAGGCGGTGGGACTCCATGTCTGACTTCGCCAACCGCATGTGGGAGTCGGTCAGGCAGGAGCGGTTCCTGCTCCAGGACCCCGAACAGCTGTGGGCCATGGTCGAGTCGGCCGACGGGCCGACGGCCGGCGCCCTCGGAAAGCTTCTGACGGAGGCCGCCAAGACGATCAAGGAGATCGGCGGCGATCTGCTGACCCACAGCATGGCGGTCCAGTGGGAAGGCGAGGGCGGCAAGGCGTTCCGGACCTGGTGCCACCAGGCGGCGCTGACGACAGTGAGCCTGGGCGACTACAGCGAGAACGCAGGCAAATGGCTGGGCCACGCGGCGGACACGCTGCACGAGGTCAAGCCGCAGCTCGAGATCCTGCGCAAGCAGAGCGCGGGCCCGCGCTCGGTGCTGGAGGCGCACGCGGCGAAGGCGACGAACGTCGGCGATCACGGCGGCGGCCCGTCGGACTCCGAGGTGACGAAGGCCAAGACCCAGTACGCCAGCACCCGTGCCGAGGCCGGGGGGCTGATGATGAAGCTCGCCCAGTCGTACACGGCCTCGACGGAGCAGATCAGCGCGCTGGAGGCACCGAGGTTTCCGGAGTTGCCTCAGCGATTCGTGCCGGATCGGTTTGGCGGCGAAACCCACATTTCCGCGCCTACCGACGGAGGGAAGGGGACTTACCCCGGGACGCCTGTGCGAACGGAGGTACCAGCACGGCAGACAACCGTCGACTCCAGCGTGAGCCCGACAAGTCCTGTGTCGAGGGTGTCCCTGCCACACCATCCAACGGATGTAGCCAGCGTGTCAGATGTGCCACTGCCGCGACATCACGTGGATGCCGCGAACACGGTCATCGACAGCACAGGCACCCTGCCGTCTCCGGTGAATCCCGCCTCCCCGTCAGCGCCGCCTGTCGGACCGGGCGCTCCGGACGGTCGGACACCGTCGGTGACCGGGCCTCTCCCGCCGGCGTTCGGGACGGGAACGCCCCTGCCTCCCGGCGTCCGAGCCGGAGGAGAGCGTCATGTGTACGGAGGCCGGGGCCCCCTGACCACGCCATCCGGACCGGGCACATCCACGAGCCCGCGTATCCCAGGACGCGGATTCTCCGGCCCCTACGGCCCCGGTGCGACCGGTGGTCAGTCCGGCGCTGAGCCTGGGCCGACCGGCTCCCCCTCTGCCAGAAGCGTCAGTGGCATCACAGGCGGTCGTCCCGTCCCGCCAACGGCGGGACGGCCTGCCGGTGCGATTCCACGGGGCAACGTCGTCGGCGGCACCCCGATCGAGCAGCAAGCTCCCAGCGGCCGTGGCGCCGGGCTGAGAAGCCGTGCCGCAGGAGCCACGCCGGCCCGCGACGAAGACCGCACTGCGAACCGGGAGGGTGCGGCGCGAGGGCGAATGCCTGCCTCGTCCAACGGGATCGTCGGGGGGCAGCCCAGACCTTCCCGAGACCGCAAGCGGGCAGGTTTCACCTCGAGAGGTGTCCGACCCGCAAGCGAAGCGAGCGCAAACGAGCCGTCGCAGCAGCGAGTTGGACCATCGCGTGGTGTCTCCGCCCCCGCCCCGAAGCGTGACGACCGCTCCGCCCGCGACAGGCGTTCTGGCAGCCGCGAGACCGACCGGACGGAGGACAGGGAGCACCAGGCAGAGGAGAAGAAGAACCGAACGCTCCCACCGCCCCTGCCCGAAGGGCCCGATGGAGACATAGGACGAGAAGGATGACCATGCGCAGCCGCAGCGAGCGGGCAAGCCGGCACAGCCGGGCCGTGTCCGCAGCCGTGGGGGCCTTGTTGGCGAGCATCGCCGTCACTCCGGCGTACGCCGACACCGTCCGCGAGCGGCAGTGGTACCTCGATGCCATGCACGCCGATGAGATGTGGAAGGCCAGCACGGGCAAGGGCATCACGGTCGCGGTGATCGACACCGGTGTCCAGGCCGATATTCCGGACCTGCGTGGCCAGGTCGTGGCCGGCAAGGACTTCTCCAAGCGCGCCGGTGACGAACGCACGGACTACGACGGTCACGGCACCACCATGGCCGTACTCATCGCCGGTACGGGTGCCAAGGGCGCCACGACGGGCTCGTACGGCCTGGCCCCCGGGGCAAAGATCATGCCGATCCGCACTCCGGGCTTCATCGAGCGCAACCGCACCGACGGCAATCAGGACGATTTTCCCACCGCCACGGCGAAGGCCATCCGGTTCGCGGCCGATTCCCGCGCCCAGATCATCAGCATTTCGGGAGGCAGCGCCGCGAATTCTCGGGAGCTGACGGACGCCGTCGCCTACGCGCTGTCCAAAGGCAAGCTGGTCTTCGCAGCTGTGGGCAATGACGGCGACGCCCTCAACGAAGTCAATTACCCGGGCGCCACTCCCGGCGTAGTGGGCGTCGGAGCGATCGACAAGAACGTCAAGGCGACGAAGGAGTCCGAGCACGGCCCCCAGGTCGATCTGACAGCGCCGGGCGAGGACATCATCTCCGCCTGCCTCGGCGGCACAGAACTGTGCAGTTCGCACGGCACCAGCGACGCCACAGCCCTCGCCTCCGCCTCCGCCGCCCTGATCTGGTCCAGGCACCCGAACTGGACCAACAACCAGGTCCTGCGCGTCATGCTCAACACGGCGAGCAAGCCGACGAGCGGCAAGGAGCGCACCGACTACCTCGGCTACGGCGCCGTCCGCCCCCGCATCGCGCTGACCGACCCCGGTGACCCCGGCCCGGCCGACGTCTACCCCCTGCCCGACTTCAAGCAAGCGGCGCCCAAGACACCCAACGGGTCGGCCACGGCCCCCGCGAAGGATGGCAGCAGCCCATCGCCGGCAGCATCCGCATCTGGGAGCGGCGGCTCTGCACTGCCATGGATTCTCGGGGGCGCTGGAGCCGTAGTGCTTGCCGGTGGGGTTCTCACCGCCGGAGCGGTGCGCAGGCGCCGACGCTCAGCGGCGGCAGCCCAGACTCACGTAGCCATGCCACCGGGGCCGGGGCAGACGCCGTGGTACGGAGACAGCAACTACGGGGGGAGGCCCTGAGATGGCGTGGGACGAGTGGGAACAGCGGAAGGCCGACGCGCCGGCCCGCAGGCAGAGCGGGACTCACGTGCAGAAACGTTCGTAGGCTGAGGCAGCCTGGGCATCACGCAAGCGCGGATCGCGAACCCGAGTGCGGTTTCACACCGGCGGTTTCAGCGGCCGCTCCCGCACCCCCTCCAGATGCCCCTCGAACACCTCCCGTGCCTCAGGTGTCAACGTCCGCAGGGCCACCAACGCCGTGATCGCCACGTCGCACAGTTCCGCCTGGACGTCCTCCCACGTGTGGGTGACGCCCTTGCGGGGGTTCTGGCCGGTGGCCCCGATCACCGCCTCCGCGACTTCGCCGACCTCTTCGGACAGCTTGAGAATGCGCAGGAGCAGGCCCTCCTGTCCCGCGTGCCTGCGGGTGGCCTCCAGGCGGGACCAGAGTTCGTCGATGGTCGGCCAGAGGGCCGTGGCGGCGGTGCCCGTGGTGTCCTGATCGGTCATGCCGGGCAGCTTCCCATGGTCGCGGCACCGCGCCGTACCGGCTACCGGTCATCGGTCATCGGCTACTCCTCGAACAGCACCTCCTGCTGCCCCTCCGCCCTGAACCGCACCCGCTGGTTCCGCGCCCCGATCACCAGTGCCGTCGCCGCCGCCGTGACGCCCAGGGCCACCGGCACCATCCAGCCCCGGTCGAAGACGTGGCCGAGGGCGTGATCGAGGGAGAGGCGGCCGGGGCCCGTCACCGCGAGGCCCGCTGCCGCGAGGCCGAGGCTCGCCGCGTACTCGTAGCCGCCCTCCTGGGCGAAGAAGCCGTTGGGCAGGTGGACCGTCGCCGCACCGGCCATCGCGCCGGCCGCCGCCGCGCCCGCCGCCGGGGTCGCGAGGCCCAGGGCGAGGAGGGTGCCGCCGCCGGCCTCCGCCAGGCCGGCTGCGGTCGCGCTCGCCCTGCCGGGCGCGTAGCCGACGGACTCCATGAACTGGCCGGTGCCCTCGAGCCCGTGCCCGCCGAACCAGCCGAACAGCTTCTGCGCGCCGTGCGCGGCCAGCACCCCGCCCGTGCCCAGCCGGAGCAGCAGCAGGCCCAGATCACGTCGGTCGGAACAGCTCACGGTGACTCCCGGAAGGAGAGGCGGAGAGGCTCGTGTGCCCACCGTCGCAGGTCCGGCGCCGGTCGGCCCGCTGTGGATGGCGTTCGGGTGGCGGGACCGGGGTGGCGGTGTGACTCTGACGCCATGACGATTCAGCCAGCCAAACTCAGCGATCCGGCCGTCCGGGCCTTCGTCAACGCCGTCAACTCCCATGACAGGGAGGGCTTCATGGCGCTGCTCGCCCCCGGCGCCACCATGGCCGACGACGGCTCCGACCGTGACCTCGCCGAGTGGATCGACCGGGAGATCTTCTCCTCCCACGGTCACATGGAGGTCGACAACGAGTCCGCCGGCGGCCGGGCCCTGATCGCCCGCTACCGCAACGACACCTGGGGCGAGATGCGCACCAAGTGGGCCTTCACCGTCGAGGACGACGGGCGGATCTCGCGGTTCGAGACCGGGCAGGCATAGAAGGCTCCGGGTCTTGCCTTCGTGTGCGCTCCACCTCCTGGCGTCCCTGGGCATGACGGACAGCACGAAGAGGACCCTGGGACGAGCCACCGCCGGGCCGAACTGGAATCGCGGCCCCTGAGAGGCGAGCTGCCCGCCGTCGGTGCCGAGGCCGTAGGCCGTAGTCCGTAGAGCGATTTCAGGACCTTGTCCCGTGCCTGCGTCATGCCGGCCGACACCGAGTTGACGGTGATGAACAGCGCGATACCGAGCGCCGGACTCGGGCAGATGCAGACCCGGGCAGATGCCGAACATCCCGTTTCTCGAGGGTACTTGGCGCCCACTGGGGGCGCGGCCACAGGCCAGGGAGGAACCTTGAGCCGCCCTGGGCGAAGGGTGTGCAAGGGCTGAGGAAACCGGGTAACTCATCCGATTTTCATAACGTGGCAAATTCCACGGCCGCGACGGGCCCGCGCTGCCGAATCCGCTGCTGGGCGCGGTGTACCGTCCCCGAGTGCGCGAATGTTCCCGGCTCAGCCGGCGTGCCGTCCTCGGACTGACGGCCGCCGCCCTTCCCCTGTCCGCGTCCACCCCGGCGTCCGCCGCGACCGTGATCGGCGGCGAGCAACTGGCCCGTACCGGCGTCCAGGTGCGCGGTGCCTCCGGACTGCCCGAGAAGCTCACCGCCCGTTCCTGGTTGATCGCCGACTGCGCGAGCGGTGAGGTACTCGCCGCGTTCAACGCGCACCGGCGGCTCCCGCCCGCGTCCACGCTGAAGATGCTGTTCGCGGACACGGTGCTGAAGAAGTTCGACCGCACCGAGCGGTACACGGTGAAGGACTCCGACCTCGCCGACGTACCGGCCGGCTCCAGCCTGGTCGGCGTCAAGCCCGGCATCACCTACACCGTCGAGCAGTTGTGGCAGGGCGTGTTCCTGCGCTCCGGCAACGACGCCGTGCACGTGCTCGCCCACATGAACGGCGGCATCGCCGGCACGGTCGCCGAGATGCAGGCCAAGGCCGAGGACCTGCAGGCCCTGGACACCCATGTGGTCAGCCCCGACGGCTTCGACCACCCGGGCCAGATCTCCTCGGCGTACGACCTCACGCTGTTCGCCCGTCACGGTCTGAAGAACGCCGACTTCCGCGGCTACTGCGGCACGCGGACCGCCGACTTCCCGGCGGGCGGCAGGAAGACCTTCCAGATCCAGAACACCGACCGCCTGCTGACCGGGGCGTGGGGACTGAGGACGTACGACGGCCTGATCGGCGTCAAGAACGGCTACACCAGCCACGCCGGGAACACCTTCACCGGCGCCGCCACCCGGGGCGGCCGCACCCTGCTGGTGACGGTCATGCACCCCGCCGAGGGCAGCAACGCCGTCTACGAGCAGACCGCCGCGCTGCTCGACTGGGGCTTCGGGCCCGGGCGTTCGGCGCGGGCCGTGGGCACGCTGGTCGATCCGCTCAGCGAGGGCGGGGCGAAGGCGGGTCCGGCGCCCGCGCGGAATGCGGCACAGGCGGCGGCCGGCGCGCCCTCCTCGGGTTCCGGCGGCCCGTCCCCCGGACGGCTGGTGGAGGGCGCGGCCGGTACGGCGCTGCTGCTGGCGGCGGCGGGGGCGGTGGTGGTCAAACGGCGGCGCAGGGCGGCTGCGGCGGCAGCACCGGCCGGGACGTCCGAGAGATCCGAGAGGTCCGGGGCGTTCGAGAGGTCCGGGGCGTTCGAGAGGCCGGAGGCGTTCGACAGGCCCGACGGGGATGATGCGGGCGCCACGGAGCCCGGCGGCCGGCACCGGCGCTGAACAGTGCGGCGGCCGTTCCACCGACCGGCGTGCACCTCGCGTCCCGTCGCGAGGTCCACCCCCAACTCCGGCCCGGTGGAACGGCCGTCGCCTCCCCCCTCGGTGATGGCTGCGGAATCCCCGTGCTTCAACTGTGAAGCTCTCGTGAAGGAAAGTTGAGCATATAGGCGCGACATGCCGCAATACCGCGGATGTTCGAATTCCGCTTGCGGACGTGGGCTCAGCCCCGCCCGATGTACGGCATCGCCGTCGCCAGCACCGTCGCGAACTGCACGTTCGCCTCCAGCGGCAGCTCGGCCATGTGCCGCACGGTCCGCGCCACGTCGGCCACGTCCATCACCGGCTCCGGGACCACCTCGCCGTTGGCCTGCAGCGCGCCGGTCTCCATCCGGGCCGTCATGTCGGTCGCCGCGTTGCCGATGTCGATCTGCCCGACGGCGATGCGGTACGGCCGCCCGTCCAGCGACAGCGACTTGGTGAGGCCGGTCAGCGCGTGCTTGGTGGCGGTGTAGGCGACCGAGAACGGGCGGGGCGTGTGGGCCGAGATGGAGCCGTTGTTGATGATCCGGCCGCCCTGCGGATCCTGCTCCTTCATCCGCCGGTACGCCGCCTGGGCACACAGGAACGCCCCGTTGAGGTTGGTGTCCACCACGTGCCGCCAGGCGTCGTACGACAGCTCCTCGACCGGCACCCCGCCGGGCCCGAAGGTCCCCGCGTTGTTGAACAGCAGGTCCACTCGCCCGAACCGGTCCGCCGTCGCCGCGAACAGCGCGTCCACGTCCTCGGGCCGGGACACGTCGGTGCGGACGGCGAGGGAGGCGCCCTCCGGCACCAGCGCCGCAGTCTCCGTCAGCGTCTCGGTGCGCCGGCCGGCCAGCGCCACCGACCAGCCGGCCCGCAGCAGTTCCACGGCGACGGCCCGCCCGATGCCGGACCCGGCGCCGGTCACCACCGCGATCTTCGATTCCCTGTCAGTCATGGCACCGCAGCGTAGGCGGCGAGTCCGCCATGCGGAATGCCGCGTCCGCCATACGGTTACCCGGGATGGCGGCCACCTCGCAACGGGCGGGAGCCGTTCACGCGGGACCCGCGTAGGGCGGGCGCCACCTCCGCTCCGCCCTCACCCCATCCATCGGTCATGTGTACCCCGGCAGTGTGTGCGAGCTGAGAGCATGGGTGCCGGTCGTTTTCGGCAAGCGGCCGATTCGGCAAGCGGCCGATTCACCGAGGCGGTCGTTTCACCAAGGGGAGGGGACAGATGCCCGAGTACGCCGCGGCACCGACACCGGACACCCACCGGTCGCCCACCCCGCCCCGGACATCCGCTGCCACCCGCCGCACCGGCCCGCTCGTCACCCTCGTCCTGGGCGGCCTCACCGCGACACCCCCGCTCGCCATGGACATGTACCTCCCCTCCCTGCCGGAGGTCACCGGGTCCCTGCACGCGCCCGCCGCCACCGTCCAGCTCACCCTCACCGCCTGCCTGCTGGGCATGGCCCTCGGGCAGCTCGTCGTCGGCCCGATGAGTGACCGCTGGGGCCGCCGCCGTCCGCTGCTCGCCGGACTCGCCGTCTACCTCCTCGCCACCGCCCTGTGCGCCCTCGCCCCGAACGTCGAGACGCTGGTCGCCTTCCGGCTGGCCCAGGGCCTCGCGGGCGCCGCCGGGATCGTCATCGCCCGGGCCGTCGTACGCGACCTGTACGACGGCGTGGCCATGGCCCGCTTCTTCTCCACCCTGATGCTGATCTCCGGGGTCGCGCCCATCGTGGCGCCGCTGATCGGCGGGCAGATCCTGCGGGTGACGGACTGGCGGGGGGTGTTCGTCGTCCTGACGGCGGTCGGCGTGCTGCTGGCCGCGCTCGTCTGGCTGCGGCTGCCCGAGACCCTGCCGCCGTCGGAACGGCACGACGGGGGAGTCGGGACGGCCCTGCGCGCGATGCGCGGCCTGCTCGCCGACCTGCCCTTCACCGGCTACATGCTGGCCGGCGGCTTCGCCTTCGCGGCGCTGTTCGCGTACATATCCGCCTCCCCCTTCGTCATCCAGGAGATCTACGGCGCCTCCCCGCAGACCTTCAGCCTGCTGTTCGGCCTCAACTCGGTCGGCCTTGTGGTCGCCGGGCAGGTCAACGGCAAGCTGCTGGTCGGCCGGGTCGCCCTGGAGAAGGTGCTGGCCTGCGGCCTGGCGGTGATCGTGCTCGCCGCGGCCGCCCTGCTGCTGATGTCCGCCGGCGCCCTCGGCGAGGTCGGTCTGCCGCCGATCGCCGCCGCGCTCTTCGTCCTCATGTCCGCCATGGGCATCACACTCCCCAACGCCCAGTCCCTCGCCCTGCTGCGCACCCGGCACGCCGCCGGCTCCGCCTCCGCGCTGCTCGGCACCTCCTCCTTCCTCGTCGGAGCGGTGGCCTCACCGCTCGTCGGCGTCGCCGGAGAGCACACCGCCGTCCCCATGGCGGTGGTCCAACTGGCGGGATCACTGGTCGCGGCGGCCTGCTTCATGGGAATGTGCCGTCCCTGGAACACGCGTGGGAACACACGTGCGGGGTCGGAGGGAGACGAGAACTGAGCGCACCGAGACTGCGCGCCGACACACCGGAACGGGCCGGGCTGGACCCGGCCGAACTCGGGCACCTGGTCGGCGAGGTGCACGCCCTCACCGCCGGAGACCGCCCCTGGGCGGCCGGCGCCGTCGTGCTGGCCGGACGCGGACCGGTGATCGCCGTGGCCGAGGCCACGGGCTGGGCGGTCCGCTACTCCGCCTACGACCCCGAGAGCGACGCCGGTGTCGAACTGCCGCCCGCTGCCCGGGTTCCGGCCACCGTCGGCACCCCCTTCGACCTGGCCTCCCTCACCAAGCTGTTCACCTCCGTCGCCGCCGTGCAGCAGATCGAGCGCGGCACCCTCGGCATGGACGCCCGGGTCGGCGACTACCTGCCCGACTTCCACGCCGCGGCCGCCCACGGCATCACCGTGCGGCAGCTGCTCACCCACACCTCCGGGCTGCGCCCCGAGCTGCCGCTGTACGACTGCCCGGACCACGCGAGCCGGCTCGCCCGGCTGCGCGCCGAGGCCCCGGCCGGCGAGCCCGGCCGGTACCTGTACTCCGACCTGAACATGCTCGTGCTCCAGTCCGTGCTGGAGCGCATCACCGGCTGTGGCCTCGACGTCCTCGTCCAGGACGGCATCACCCGCCCGCTCGGCATGACGGCGACCTGCTTCGGGCCGTGCCCCGGCGCGGCCGCCACCGAGGACCAGCGACGGCCCTGGGCCAAGGCGGACCGCGGGATGCTGCGAGGAGTGGTCCACGACGAGAACGCCTGGGCGCTGGGCGGGGTCGCCGGACACGCCGGGCTCTTCTCCACCGCCCGCGACCTGGCCGTCTTCTGCCGCGCCCTGCTCGCCGGCGGCTCCTACGGCCCCGCCCGCATCCTCGGCCCCGACTTCGTCGAGCTCCTGCTCACCCCGCCGGGGCTGGGCTTCGCCGTCGACCAGCCGTGGTTCATGGGCGAACTCTCGGGCCACGGGGCGGCGGGGCACACGGGTTTCACGGGTACGTCGCTCGTCCTCGACCCGAGGACGGACACGTTCCTGGTGCTGCTGGCGAACACGGTCCACCCGAGAAGGCGCCCGCCGGACAGCGGGCCAAGGGCAGCGCTGGCCACGCGGCTGGCGAGGGCGGTGATCTCGTGACGGCTCCTTCCAGCCGACCGGGACGGCTGGTGGGTGGGCATGGGCCGGGGTCTGGGGGCGGAGCCCGCAGCAGGGTCCGCACCAGCGCGGGGCGCCATAGAATCTCCGGGTGAACGCCCCCGTACCACCGGCGGAAGCCCTCCGCAGAAGCCTCGCCGACCTGCTCGACGGACTGCCGCCCACCCAGGCCGCCGGCGCCGTCGACAGGCTCATCGCCAACTACCGGGGCGACACCCCCACCCACGCCCCGATCCTCCGCGACCGCGCCGACGTGGCCGCCTACGCCGCCTACCGCATGCCGGCCACCTTCGAAGCGGTCCACTCGGCGCTGGAGGCGTTCGCGCAGGCCCTCCCCGACTGGACGCCCGGCAGCCACGTCGACGTCGGCGGCGGCACCGGCGCCGCCACTTGGGCCGTCACCGCGACCTGGCCCGGCGAGCGCGGCGTCACCGTGCTGGACTGGGCCGAGCCCGCCCTCGCCCTCGGCCGGGAGCTCGCCGCCGCCAACCCGGACCTGCGGGGCGCCCGCTGGCAGCGCGCCCGGATAGGCGCCGACCTCACCCTGGAGGCCACCGACCTCGTCACGGTGTCGTACGTCCTCAACGAGCTCTCCGAGCCCGACCGCGCCGCCCTCGTCGACGCCGCCGCGGCCGCCGCGCAGGCCGTGGTGATCGTGGAGGCCGGCACCCCGGCCGGCTACGCCCGCGTCATCGAGGCCCGCGACCGCCTGATCCACGCCGGACTGCACGTCGTCGCCCCCTGCCCGCACAGCGCCGCCTGCCCCATCGAGCCCGGCCGGGACTGGTGCCACTTCTCCGCCCGGGTCGCCCGCTCCTCGCTGCACCGCCGGGTCAAGGGCGGCACCCTGCCGTACGAGGACGAGAAGTTCTCGTACGTCGCCGCCACCCGCCTGCCCGCCGAGCCGGCCCCCTCCCGCGTGATCCGGCGCCCGCAGATCCGCAAGGGCCAGGTGCTCCTGGACCTGTGCGAGGCGGGTGAACGGCTGGCCCGTACCACGGTCACCAAACGCCACGGCCACCTGTACAAGGCCGCCCGGGACGCCGAGTGGGGAGACCCGTGGCCGCCGCAGGACCCCCCGCAGGAGCCGTCCGCGTAGCCGCGCGGGCCGGGGCGGGCAAGCAGTACGCCGTCCCGGACACCGCCGGCCTCAAGGCGGTGCTGCGGATCACGGTGGCCCGCCCCGCACGGAATCGGGACACCGTGGCCGCCGCAGGACCCCCCGCAGGAGCCGTCCGCGTAGCCGCGCGGGCCGGGGCGGGCAAGCAGTACGCCGTCCCGGGCACCGCCGGCCTCGCCGCCGGCCTCAAGGCGGTGCTGCGGATCACGGTGGCCCGCCCCGCACGGAATCGGGACCCCAGACACCCCCAAGCGCACGAAGATGGGACGATAAGGCACACTGTCCGCACAGCAGCGAGGCGACGACCAGACTGAGGGGATAGATGAGCGCGACGTTCGGCGGCCGGTCCGGCCGGCAGGGCAAACTCTCCCAGTGGCTGCTCGGACGCCGCCCGAAGGATGCCGCCGACGACGGTGGCCGTGAGGCCCTGCTGCTGGCCGCTGCCGCGGCGGGCCTGCCGCTCGCCCCCGCCGCGCACCCCGCCCCCGGCTACGGCTGTTCCTGCGACCGCGTGGGCTGTCCCACCCCGGCCCGGCACCCGGTGTCGTTCGCCTGGCAGACGCAGTCCACCACCGACCGCGCCCAGATCGAACGCTGGGCCCGGCACCAGCCGCAGGCCAACTTCATCACCGCGACCGGCATGGTGCACGACGTCCTGGACGTGCCCCTGCAGGCCGGCCGGGAGGCGCTGGAGCGGCTGCTCGGCTCCGGCGTCGAGGTGGGGCCGGTCGCCGAGAGCGACGACGGCCGCATGCTGTTCTTCACCCTCACCCGCGGCACCCCCGAGGACGAGGACGAGTGGTGGCCGTGCGAGCTGGACTGCCGCCCCGAGACCATGGACGAGCATCCGGGGCTGCGCTGGCACTGCCGGGGTTCGTACGTCCTGGTGCCGCCCGCCCGGCTCCCCGGTGACGACCAGCGGGTGCGCTGGGTGCGGGGGCCGGAGCATGCGCTGCCGGATCCGTTGAGCCTGCTGGAGGCGCTCACCGACGCCTGCGCGCGGTACGCGGGCGCCGGCCATCAGGGTGCCGCCTGGCCGCTGCGGCACTAGGCAGCGCGTCTCACTCGCCCTGCGCCGATGTAAGACCCGGCACCCGCCCCAGCACCGACACCCTGCCGCTGCCCGCCGGGTCCAAGGCGACCTCGCCCGACATGAACTGCAGCGTCAGGGACTGTTTCACCTCGCCCGTGGTCAGTGCCTGTACGTCCTTGTTCGTGACCGGCACGGTGGTTCCGGCCGCGGCGGTCTGCTTCTCGTAGTGGTGGGTGGTGAAGAACACCAGTGCCCCGCCGTCCGCCGTGCGCAGCGCCAGCGGCGCGTAACTGCCGTTCGTCAGCGGGCCGTCGATGAACTGGGTGACCAGGCCCGGCTTGCGGGCCCGCTTGGCCCGGTCCGCGCGTTCGACGCTGGTGTACCTGCCGTCGGCGAAGGCCTGACCGCCCTTCTTCAGGTACGTCGCGTACTCCTGGCTCAGCTTCCCTGGCGCGACGGCGAGCTGCTGGGAGCCGGCCGGTACCGCCTCGGCCCAGCCGTCCTTGTCCGTCTTGAACGCCGGTACCGCGCCCGGCGCCACGAGGGTGACGTACGCCACCCGCCAGCGCTCGCCGAGGTCGCCCCGGGTGAACACCATCAGCCAGCGCAGGTCGCCGGTCTTGTTGCCCTTCGCGTCGGCGACGAACCAGCGCGGCCAGCCGGCCTTCTGGGGGATCGTGACCTTCACGTCCGACAGCTTCAGCGGCACGTGGTTCGGGTTGCCGGACGGGCTGTTGGCGTGCCCGGCCTTCAGCCGCGCGGCGGTGATGTCGCCGAACGGGCCGGTCAGGTAGGGCGCGTCCAGGGAGCTGTCGTAGGCCTTGTCGGCCTTGTTGTACGCGGCCGTGAACGCGGTGAGCGCCTTGCCGGCCTCGGCGCGGGTGGCGGCGGGGAGCACCTCCCGCTCCCCGTGCACCACCACGCAACCGCTCGCCGACAGCGACAAAGCGGTCAGCGAGGCCGCTATGAGTGCGTTTCGGTCACGCCTGCGGAGCCTGCGCGGGCTGCGATCCCTGCTCATCGGGTCCCTTCACCTTCCCCTTTCCGGAGGCGAACCCTACCGGGGCGCGGAAGATCGCGAGTGCCGGGATCAGGTACAGCAGCCACACCGTGACCTGGCGGACGGTCGGCTCGGGCCGGAAGCCGAACACGCCGTCGGCAACGCCGTCGGCGGTGCCCCGCCCGGAACGCGCTCCCGGCCGCCGCGATGTTTCAATTCCCCCGTGACTGACTACGACGTACTCCGCGTCTTCTGCGGACCGGACGGCGGCTACGGCAACGAGCTCGGCGTCGTCCGCGACGGCTCGGTGCTGCCCGAGCGGAGCGACCGGCAGGAGCTGGCGGCCAAACTCGGCTTCAGCGAGACCGTGTTCGTGGACGACCCCGAGCGCGGTGTGATCGACATCTACACGCCCACTCTGCGCCTGCCCTTCGCCGGTCACCCCTGCGTCGGCACCGCCTGGCTGCTCGACGTGCCCGAACTGGTCACGCCCGCCGGTGTCGTCGGTGCCCGGCTGGACGGCGAGTTCAGCTGGATCGAGGCACGCGCGGAGTGGGCGCCGCCACGCACCCTGCGGCAGTACGGCAGCGCCGCCGAGGTCGATGCTCTTCAGATCCCGGCCCCCGGCGAGTGGATCTACGCCTGGGCCTGGGAGGACGAGGCGGCCGGACGGATCCGCGCCCGCGCCTTCCCCGGCCGCGACGACGGCATCGACGAGGACGAGGCCACCGGCGCCGCCGCCCTGCTCCTCACCGACCGGCTGGGCCGCGCCCTGAACATCACCCAGGGCAAGGGCTCCCAGATCCTGACCGCGCCCCAGCCGGAAGGGTGGGTGGAGGTCGGGGGCCGGGTGTTCCTGGAGCGCTAGTCGCCCCCGGGTGTCAGGCGCTCAGCGGGAACTCGTCCCCGAGTGCCCGGAACACCGCGGTGTTCAGGGCGAAAGCCCGCCTGCACTCCCCGACGACCCGCTGCTTCTCCAGGTCGTCCACCCGTATCCCGTCGAGCAGCTGCCGGTAACTCCGCTTGAACGCGGCCGGGTTGGGGACGCCGTCGAAGACGTAGAAGCGGACGCCGTCACCCTTTCTGGTGAAGCCCCAGGTCTTCTCCGCCCGGTCGCGGATGATCTGGCCGCCCGACAGGTCGCCCAGGTACCGCGTGTAATGGTGGGCGACATAGCCGCCGGGCCAGCGCTCGGCGCACTCGCGGACCCGGGCCGCGTACTCCCGCGTGGCGGGCAGGGGGCTCAGGGTCGCCCGCCACCCCGGCCCCCGCAGATGCGCCAGGTCCCGCTCCAGCGCGGCCAGCCGGAACAGCTCGGGCCGGACGAACGGCCCCGCCACCGGGTCCGCCGCCAGCCGTCCGGCGCCGCGCTCCAGTGCGTCGTACACGAACCACAGCTGCTCGGTGTAGCGCGCGTAGGCGGCCACGCCCAGCCGGCCGCCGAGCAGGTCGCTCATGAACGCCGACGTCTCCGCCTCGCCGTGTGCCTCATGGGACGCGGTGCGGATGAGGGTGGAGAAGGAGGAGTCCATGAGGCCGTCCCAATCTTGCACGACATCTTGCCGACATCCTGTCGGTAAAAGTCTACAAGAGAAAGCCCGCCCTCGCAGAGGGCGGGCCGTGCGGTCGTGGCAGGAGCGAGCGCGGCGTTACGGCAGGGTCAGGATGTCCGCGCCGGTCTCCGTCACCACCAGCGTGTGCTCGAACTGGGCCGTCCGCCTGCGGTCCTTCGTCACGACCGTCCAGCCGTCGTCCCACATGTCGTACTCGTGGGTGCCCAGCGTCAGCATCGGCTCGATCGTGAACGTCATGCCCGGCTGCATGACCGTCGTCGCGTGCGGGCTGTCGTAGTGCGGGATGATCAGGCCGGAGTGGAACGAGGAGCTGATGCCGTGGCCGGTGAAGTCGCGGACGACCCCGTAGCCGAAACGCTTGGCGTAGGACTCGATGACCCGGCCGATGACATTGATCTGCCGGCCCGGCCTGACCGCCTTGATCGCGCGGTTCAGGGCCTCCCGGGTCCGCTCCACCAGCAGCCGGGACTCCTCGTCCACGTCGCCGACCAGGTAGGTGGCGTTGTTGTCGCCGTGCACCCCGCCGATGTACGCCGTCACGTCCAGGTTGACGATGTCGCCGTCCCTGAGGACCGTCGAGTCCGGGATGCCGTGGCAGATGACCTCGTTGACGGAGGTGCACAGGGACTTCGGGAAGCCGCGGTAGCCGAGCGTGGAGGGGTAGGCGCCGTGGTCGCACATGTACTCGTGGGCGACCTTGTCCAGCTGGTCCGTGGTGACCCCCGGCGCGATGATCTTCGCGGCCTCCTCCATCGCCTGCGCGGCGATACGGCCGGCGAGCCGCATCGCCTCGATGGTCTCCGGACTCTGCACCTCCGGACCGGTGTACTGCGCCGGCGCGGGTTTGCCGACGTACTCGGGGCGGCGGATGTTTCCGGGGACCGAACGGGTGGGGGACAGCTCCCCCGGCACGAGCAGCGACTGGCCAGACATGCAGCGAGTCTATCGAGCCGAGTTGGGGGATCATGTCGTTGGCGAGAGGAGCTGTCCATGCCCCTGTTCAAGAAGCGCACCGTCGGCAAGCCGGGCGAGTGGTACTACTGCCTGGAGCACAAGAAGGTCGAGGAGGGCCCGGAGTGCCCGGGCAAGGACCGCTTCGGGCCGTACGCCTCGCCCGAGGAGGCCCGGCACGCCATGGAGACGGCCGCCGAGCGCAACCTCCAGTGGGAGAACGACCCGCGCTGGCACGACGCGCAGGCCGGCGGGAGCGGCGAGGAGGACTGAATCAGGCCTGTACGGCCGTGCGCCGCTCGCGCATCCGTACCGCGTGCTCGTTGGTGCGGGCGTCGTACGTCATGAGCCCCGGCAGGCACAGCGCGAGCAGTCCCATGGCGCCGGCGCAGGCCAGGCCGCCGGAGACGACGGAGGTCCGCACGCCCGCCCAGGCGGCCATGCCGCCCGCCCGGACCTGGCCGAGCTGCGGGCCGACCGAGTAGGACAGCAGCTCGATCCCGGCGAGCCGGCCGCGCAGCTCGTCCGGGATCGTCTGGTTCCACATGGCCGACCGGAAGATCCCGCTGACCATGTCGAAGCCGCCGCCGGCGGTCAGGAACAGCAGGACCAGCCACAGGTTTCCGCAGACACCGGCCGCCGCGACGGCGATGCCCCAGCCGGCGGCCGACAACAGCACCACCAGCCCGTGCCGGTGGACCCGGGAGGCCCAGCCGCCGGTCAGGCTCACCAGCATCGCGCCGGCCGGGACGGCGGCGTACATCAGGCCGAGCGCCCAGTCGGCGTGCAGCTCGTCGGCGAGGAACGGCAGCACCGCGAGCGGCATGGCCAGGAACATCGCCGCGAGGTCGACGACGTAGGTGCCGAGGAGCTCCTTGCGGCTCCAGGCGTACCGGGCGCCTTCCAGGATGGCGTTCAGGGAGGGCTTCGACGCCTCGTGGGAGGCGGGGGAGGGGGCGGTCCGGATCATGTACGCCAGCGAGACGACGAAGGTCAGCAGGTCGGCGGCGTACGCCCAGCCGAGGCCCGCGTAGGCGACGACCACGCCCGCGACGGCCGGGCCCGCGACGCCGCCGACGGTCCAGCGCAGGGAGTTCAGCGAGGCCGCGGCGGGCATGTCGTCGTGGGCGACGATCCGGGGCCAGAGGGAGTCCAGGGCCGGGCGCTGGACGGAGACCAGGGCGGAGGAGAGGGCGGCGACGGCGTACAGCGGCCAGACCGCGGGGTGCGGGAGCAGGGCGTTGAGCAGCAGGGCGGCGCTGAGCAGGCCCTGACCGGCCTCCGTCCGCACGATGAGCTTCCGCTTGTCGAGCGCGTCGGCGAGGGCGCCGCCGTACAGACCGCACACGATGAGCGGCAGCAGCTCTACGGCGCCGATCGCGCCCACCGCCGCGGTCGACTCCGTCAGGTCCTTCAGCTGGACCGGGAGCGCGACGAAGGTGAGGAAGCTGCCGAAGTTGCTGATCAGCCCCGACTTCCAGAGTCGGCGAAAGTCCGCGGAGGACTTCCAGGGGGCGAGGTCGGGGAGGAGGGCGCGGCTCACTTCAGGCATGTTCGATTGGGCGGAGTCCAGGGGCAACTGCTTTTCCCGGCCCCCTGGGAGCCCCGGCCCCAGACCCCCGTTTTCCTGCGCGGGCGGGCAAGGTCACCAGGGGGCCGGCGGCGGTGCCGTCAAAGCTTCCGCCAGCCTCGCCCACCTGTCCCGGAACCCCCGCCGCGCCCTCGGAGAGCCCCGGTTCTCCCCGGCCGCCGCGCTGACCAGGTGCTGGACGGTGTCCAGGTCCAGCTCCGCCCCCTCCGGCACGGCCAGCGTGTCATGGGCCATCGCGGCAAGGTCGCCGCCACCCGCGCCCAGCGCGAGCACCGTCACCCCGGCCCGGCGCGCGTCGTGCACGCGTTCCAGCAGCGGCGCGGGCTCCTCGGGGGCCACGACCAGCAGGGTCTCACCCCGCCGCGCCGCCTCGATCCGGCCCGGCCCCACGGCCAGGTGCGGCGGGTCCGAGGGGCGCGCGTGATGCCGTACCAGGGTCGGGGCCAGCTCGGGCGTCCCGGACCACGCGGCCTCGTCCACCAGATGCGCCGCCAGGTGCCACGGCTCGTACTCCGGCGTGCCCACCAGCAGCAGTCCGCCCCCGTGCGCCACCACCGACCCGCGCAGCACCCCCGCGAACCTCCGGGTGGCCCCCAGCCACTCGGTCCCGGCGAGCACTTCCCGCAGCAGTGCGACCCGTACGGCGTCCATGCGCCCGCATCCTGCCGCAACCGGTCACCCGTGACGCGGAGTTCACCCGGAATTCGCCCGCCCCGGGGACGTACAACACCACATCCGTACCGTCGGCGTCCCCAGGAGCCGCCCGATGACCGACGTCACCGTCCCCTTCCGCGCCGGACGCGAGGGCTATGCCGCCTACCGGATACCGGCCGTCGTCGCCACCCGCGCCGGCACACTGCTCGCCTTCTGCGAGGGCCGCGCCGACTCCGCCGCCGACCACGGGCACATCGACATCGTGCTCAAGCGGTCCACGGACGGCGGCCGCACCTGGGGGCCGCTCCAGGTCGTCGCGAGCAACGGCGACGACCTCGCCGGAAACCCCGCCCCCGTCCTCCTCGACACCGGCCGCATCCTGCTCGTGCACATCCGGGCCGCCGCCACCGCCACCGAGGCCGCCGTCCTGCGCGGCCAGGTGCCCGACGCCGACGGGCGGCGGGTGTGGGCGCAGCACAGTGACGACGAGGGGGCGACCTGGTCCGCACCCCGGGAGATCACCGCGCAGGTGAAGAAGCCCGGCTGGCGCTGGTACGCCACCACCCCCGGCCACGCCCTCCAGCTGAGCACCGGCCGCGTACTCGTCCCCGCCAACCACACCCTGCCGCCCACCGGCACCGACACCGGCGCCGAGCCGCGGTACAACAGCGGCCACTGCCTGCTCAGCGACGACCGGGGGGAGTCCTGGTGCCTCGGGTACCTCGACGAGAACACCGACGGGTACATCAACGTCAACGAGACCACCGCCGCCGAACTCCCCGACGGCCGCGTCTACTTCAACACCCGCAACGACAGCCCGTCCCCCGGCAACCGCGCCGACGCCCACTCGGCGGACGGCGGCAGGACACTCGTCAGACCCTTCCGGCCGCAGGCCGGGCTCACCGCACCCGTCTGCGAGGCCTCCGTCCTCCAGCTCCGGGGCCCCGACCTGCTCCTCTACTCCGGCCCGGCCGACCCCGCCTTCCGCGCCCTGATGACGATCCGCGCCTCCACCGACGGCGGCACCACCTGGCGCACGGCGTTCACCGTCGACGGACTGCCCGCCGCCTACTCCGACCTGGTCCGCGTCGACCCGGACACCGTCGGACTCCTCTACGAGACCGGCGACTTCAGCGCCTACGAGACCATCACCTTCCGCAGGGTTGCGGTGGAGCGGCTCGGGTGGGCCGGTGCCGTACCCCCGGCGGACGTAGAGTCGCACCCATGACCTCTACGACCTCCACCGACAGCGCACAGACCCCGGCCAAGGCCCCCGCCAAGGACCCCTGGGACCTGCCCGACGTCTCCGGGTACGTCGTCGGCGTGCTCGGCGGCACCGGACCGCAGGGCAAGGGCCTCGCCTACCGGCTCGCCCGGGCCGGCCAGAAGGTGATCATCGGCTCCCGGTCCGCCGAGCGCGCCCAGGCCGCCGCCCAGGAGTGCGGCCACGGCGTCGAGGGCGCCGACAACGCCGAGGCCGCGCGCCGCAGCGACATCGTGATCGTCGCCGTACCGTGGGACGGCCACGGCGACACGCTGAAGGCCCTGCGCGAGGTACTGGCCGGCAAGCTCGTCGTGGACTGCGTCAACCCCCTCGGTTTCGACAAGAAGGGCGCCTACGCGATCAGGCCCGAGGAGGGCAGCGCCGCCGAGCAGGCCGCCGCCCTGCTGCCCGACTCCCGGGTCGCCGCCGCCTTCCACCACCTGTCCGCCGTGCTGCTCCAGGACCCGGAGATCGAGCAGATCGACACCGACGTGATGGTGCTGGGCGAGGAGCGGGCCGACGTCGAGATCGTGCAGGCCCTCGCCGGGCGCATCCCCGGCATGCGCGGCGTCTTCGCCGGGCGGCTGCGCAACGCCCACCAGGTCGAGTCGCTGGTCGCGAACCTGATCTCCGTCAACCGCCGCTACAAGGCACACGCCGGGCTCCGCGTCACCGACGTCTGAGCGCATGGGGGACACTGTTCGTCGTAGCAGTGTCCCCCGCAAGGAGCCGACCCCCATGCCCCGCATCGCCCTCTGCACCCTCGTCGTCTGCGTGCTCGCGGTGGCCGCCGCCGTCGTCTCGTTCGTCCAGGGCAGCTGGCTGGGGATCGTCTGGGTACTGCTGGCGGGCCTGACGTCCAACATGACCTGGTACTACATCAAGCGCGACCGGGCGGCCTAGGCCCAGAAGCGGTAGAGGCTCCAGCCGTACGACGTGTCCCAGTCGCTGACTCCCAGTACGCGCAGGATCGCGTGGATCATGTTGAAGAACGTGATGTTGATCGACGGCACCCACAGCAACGCGAACACGAACAGCAGGCCGAACTGCGCGAACGGCTCCACCTGCCGCTTGACCCTGTACGACAGCCAGGGCTCGATGACGCCGTAGCCGTCCAGGCCCGGCACGGGCAGGAAGTTCAGGATCGCCGCCGTCACCTGCAGCAGGGCCAGGAAGGCGAGCGCGAACCGGAAGTCGCTCGGTACGCCGTCCAGCGCGTGCAGCCAGAACGGGGCGGTGCACACGACCGCGAACAGCACGTTCGTCAGCGGGCCCGCCGCCGAGATCAGGCTGTGCCGCCAGCGGCCCCGGATCCGGCCGCGCTCGATGAACACCGCACCGCCGGGCAGACCGATCCCGCCCATGATCACGAAGACGACCGGGAGCACGATGCTCAGCAGCGCGTGGGTGTACTTCAGCGGGTTCAGGGTCAGGTAGCCCTTCGCGCCGATCGTGATGTCGCCGCTGTGCAGGGCCGTGCGCGCGTGCGCGTACTCGTGCAGGCACAGGGAGACGATCCAGGCCGCCGTCACGAACAGGAACACCGCGACGCCCGGCTGTGCCGCAAACCCCGTCCAGGTGGCCCAGCCCGTCACCGCCGTCACGGCCAGGATCCCGACGAACACGGGACTGACCCGGCGGTCGCCGCGGCGGGTGGTGGCGGTGGTCATCGGCGGGCTCCTGTGCGGTGGGGACGGGGTGGGGAGGGTGCGGAGTGCGACCGTACCGGCCGCGCCCCCGCGGGGGAAACGTCTCGCGCTCGCCGTCCGGTTCCTGGACCCTGGGGGGATGCCACGGATGAGGGTGTTCTGCGAGGACGGGCGGACGGAGTGGTTCGAGGAGGTGGACCGCGGCGCGGTGGACGGGCTCGGGAGGGTGCGCCGCACCCGTGGCGTCCTCGTCACCCTGGAGCTCCCGGACGGCGCGCCGCCGGAACCCGGTGACCGCCGGTGACCGCTGCGGCGACAATGGACCCCGTGCGCTTTTCGCTGCTCGGCACCACCCAGGTACTCCGCCCCGACGGTACGGCCGTCCCGGTCGGCGGGGCGCGGCTGCGCGCCCTGCTGGGCGTGCTCGCGCTCCGGGCCGGGCGGACCGTGCCCGCGGGCGTGCTGGTCGACGAGGTCTGGGGCGCCGACCCGCCCGCCGACGCCGCCGGGGCGCTCCACGCGCTGGTCGGCCGGCTGCGCCGTACCCTCGGCGCGGACGCCGTCGCCTCCGCCGAGGGCGGCTACCGGCTCACCGCCGGGCCCGACGACGTCGACCTGACCCGCTTCGAGCGGCTGACCGGCGACGGCCTGCGGGCCCTCGCCGACGGCGACCCGGCCAAGGCCGCCGCCGTCCTGGACGACGCGCTCGCCCTGTGGCGCGGCCCCGCCCTCGCCGACCTGCCCGACCACCACGCCGAGGCGGCCCGCTGGGAGACCCGTCGGCTGGACGTCCTGCGCGCCCGGCACGCCGCCGCCCTCGCCCTCGGCCACGCCGAGCAGGTGCTGCCCGAGCTGACCGCCCTGTGCGACGACCACCCGCTGGACGAGCCGCTGCAGGCGCTGCGGCTGCGCGCCCTGCGCGACGCCGGCCGCCCGGCCCAGGCCCTCGCCGCCTACGAGGACGTACGACGGCTGCTCGCGGACCGGCTCGGCTCCGATCCCGGGCCGGACCTGCGCGCCCTGCACGCCGAGCTGCTGACCGCCGAGGAACCCCCGGCGCCGGGGCCCGTGCCGACGGCTCCGGGCAATCTGCCCGCCCGGCTCACCTCCTTCGTCGGCCGGGAGACCGACATCGAGGCCATCGGCGCCGATCTGACCGCCGCCCGCCTGGTCACCCTGCTCGGCCCGGGCGGCGCCGGGAAGACCCGGCTGTCCCAGGAGGCCGCCGACGCGGTACGGCACACCGTCCGGGACGGGGCGTGGCTGGCCGAGCTGGCGCCCGTGGACGACCCCGAGGCCGTACCGCAGGCCGTGCTCACCGCGATCGGCGCCCGCGACACCGTGCTGCACGGCGCCGGCGCCGAGAGCATCCGCGCGGTCACCGACCGGTACGACGACCCCCTCGAACGGATCGTGGAGCACTGCGCCCGGCGCCGGATGCTGATCATCCTGGACAACTGCGAGCATGTGATCGAGGCCGCCGCCCGTCTCACCGAGCGCCTGCTGGCCCGCTGCCCGCAGCTGACGGTGCTCGCCACCAGCCGCGAACCCCTCGGCGTACCGGGGGAGCGGGTGCGCCCGGTGGAGCCGCTGCCCGAGCCGGTCGCGCTGCGGCTGCTCGCCGACCGGGGCGCGGCGGCCCGGCCCGGATTCCGGATCGAGGACGACCCGGAGGCCTGCGCGGAGATCTGCCGGCGGCTCGACGGACTCCCGCTCGCCATCGAGCTGGCGGCGGCCCGGCTGCGGATGCTGGGCCCGCGCCAGATAGCCGACCGGCTCGACGACCGCTTCCGGCTGCTCACCTCCGGCAGCCGCACCGTCCTGCCCCGCCAGCAGACCCTGCGGGCCGTCGTGGACTGGTCCTGGGAGCTGCTCGACGCGGACGAGCGGGACGTCCTCGCCCGGCTGTCCGTCTTCGCGGGCGGCTGCGACCTGGCCGCCGCCGAGGCCGTGTGCGGGCCCGTCGCCCTGGACGCGCTCGGCTCCCTGGTCGACAAGTCCCTGGTGGTGGCCGCGCCTTCGGCGGAGGGCGGGATGCGCTACCGGCTCCTGGAGACCGTCGCCGAGTACGCCGGCGAACGGCTGGACGAGACCGGGCACCGCGCCGACGCCGAGCGCGCCCATCTGACGTACTACCGCGAACTCGCCCGCACCACCGACCTGTTGCTGCGCGGCCCCGGGCAGCGCACCGCCATCGACCGGTTCCAGCTGGAGTACGAGAACCTGCGCACCGCGCTGCGGCACGCCGTCGCCGCGGGGGACGAGCAGGAGGGGCTGTGCCTGGTGCTGTCCCTGGTGGTCTTCTGGCAGATGCGGGACCAGCGCATCGAGACCCGCACCTGGTGCGAGGAGGTCATGGCGCTCGGCCCCGACCCCTTCGCCGCACCCGTACGGCCTGCCGCGCCGCTGGGGCAGCGCTGCACCGACGCCCCGCCCCCGTACACCGGCGAGGTCCTCGCCGAGGCCCGGCGCGGCGTCCACCTGGCCCACCTCTCCTGCATGGACCACGACCTGGAGTCGTGGCAGACGCCCGAGGCACAGGCCAAGCTGCGTGCCATCGTGGAGACCTACGAGCCCGGCATGCCGCAGACCTGCCGGGTGCCCGGCCTGCTCTGGTTCTTCGCCGTCATGCTCACCGGAGGGGCCGAGCGGATGTGGGCCGTCGTCGACGCCTGCGTCCGGACCTGCCGCGAGACCCCCGGTTACGAGTGGGACCTGGCCAATACCCTGCAGCTGCGCGCCAACCTCCTCGCCAACCGCGCCGAATGGGCCGGCAACGCCACCCGTGACGCCGAGGAATCGCTGGAGATCTTCCGCCGGCTCGGGGACACCTGGGGCATCGCCGAGGCGTTGTCCGCCCGCGGCGAGGCCCACGAACGCCAGGGCGCCTACCGTGAGGCCGCCGCCGACTACCGGGCGGCCATCGGGCACGCCGAACGCCTCGGCGCCCGCGGCCAGGTGGCCATCCTCCGCGCCCGCCTCGGCAGCGTGCTCATGGAGACGGGCGACCTCGAGCGCGGCGAGCAATTGCTCCGGGACGTCATCGCGAGCCAGGACGGCTCCCACAACGAGGCGATGCCCGCCGCCCGGCTCTTCCTCGGCTGCTGGCTGGGCCTGACCGGTCGCATCGCCGAGGCCCGGGAGCAACTGCGCCTGCTGCGCGAGGAGTTCAAGATCGCGCACTTCGTCGTCTTCGACTCCATGATCCTCACCCAGGAGGCCTGGCTGGACGCCCTCGACGGCCGTGCCGAGGACGCCCTGGACCGGACCCGGCGGGCGCTGGAGCTCGCCCGGGACCCGCTGACCAGGACCATCGCCCCGCACATGGGCTCCGTCTGCCTCTACACCGCCGCGATGGCCCTGGCCCGCCTCGACGGCGGCGGCCGCGCCGCCGACGCCGCCCGCTGCCTGGGCGCCGCCCACGCCCTGCTGCCGCCCGGGCACGTCCTCTCCGGCGTCGAGCGCCGGTGCCACGACATGGCCGAGGAGCGGATCCGGGAGTCCCTGGACGAACCCGCCTACCGGGCCGCGTACGCCGAGGGCGGTGGCCTCTCCCTCGCGGAGGCCACCGCCCTGGTGTGACACCGGGAGCGTCAGCTCTTCGTACGGAACTTGTGGATGGCCACCGGCGCCATGACCGCGGTGATGCCCACCGACCAGGCCACCGTCACCCACAGGCCGTGCGCGACCGGTCCGCCGTTCATCAGGCCGCGTGCGGCGTCGGCCAGGCCGGACATGGGGTTGTAGTCGGTGAAGTGGCGCAGCCAGCCCGGCATCGAGTTCGTCGGCGCGAAGATCGACGAGCCGAACTGGAGCGGGAACAGCGTCAGAAAGCCCATCGCCTGCACGGACTGTGCGTTCTTCATGATCACACCGAGGGTCAGGAACACCCACATGATGGACGAGGCGAAGAGCGTCGCCAGACCCACGGCGGCGAACAGCCCGGCCCAGTGGGTGATGTCGAAGCCCACCAGGACACCGACGACCAGCAGCACGGCCGTCGCGATCAGCATCCGGGCCAGCTCCACCGCGATCTTCGCGAAGAGCACGGAGCCGCGTCCGATCGGCAGGGACCGGAAGCGGTCCATGACCCCGCTGTTGAAGTCCTGGTTGAAGCCGGTGCCGACGCCCTGGGCCATGGACAGGCTGGTCATGGCCATGAGGCCGGGCAAGACGTACTGGACGTAGGCCTGCTGTCCGCCGCCCAGCGCCTTCCCGATCGAGCCGCCGAAGACGTACACGAACAGCAGGGTGAAGATGACCGGCATCAGCAGCGCGTCGAACATCGACTCCGGGTCCTGGCGGATCCAGAGCAGATTGCGGCGCAGCAGGGCTCCGGTGTGCCGCAGGTGCCCGCGCAGCGGGATGCGGGTGTCGGCCGAAGGGACTGCGGAAGTGACGGTGGCGGCGCTCATACGGCGACCTCCTCGCGGGCGTCGGCGGGCACGGTGTCCTGCGGGGCACTGGCGCGGTGGCCGGTGAGGGACAGGAACACCTCGTCCAGGCTGGGCAGTTCGGTGGTGATGGAGGAGATCGTGATGCCGCGCGCGGTGACCGCGCCGACCACGGCGGTCAGCTGCTCGTCGCTGAGGACCGGCACCAGCAGGGTCCCGGACTCGGTGTCCACGGTGGTGGTCGCGAGTCCGGTGATGCCCAGCTCGTCCAGCATGTCGGCGAGCGGGCGCAGCTGCAGCGGGTCGACCGGCCGGACCCGGAGGGTGCGCCCGCCGACGCGGGCCTTCAGCTCCTCGATCCCGCCGGTGGCGATGACCTTGCCGCGGTCGACCACGGTCAGCTCGGAGGCGAGCTGCTCGGCCTCCTCCATGTACTGGGTGGTCAGCAGCACGGTGACGCCGTCGCCGACCATCGCCTTCACCTCGTCCCACACCTCGTTGCGGGTACGGGGGTCGAGTCCGGTGGTCGGCTCGTCGAGGCAGAGCACGGCCGGCCGCCCGATCATCGACGCGGCGAGATCGAGCCGCCGCCGCATGCCGCCGGAGTACGTGCTCGCCGGCCGCTTGGCCGCCTCCGTCAGGGAGAACCGCTCCAGGAGCTCGTCGGCGCGGGCGCGGGCGTCCTTGCGGGACAGGTCCAGCAGCCGGCCGATCATGTAGAGGTTCTCCCAGCCGGGCAGCTTCTCGTCCACGGAGGCGTACTGCCCGGTGAGTCCTATCACCCGGCGAAGCTGCCGGGGCTGCCGTACGACGTCGTACCCGGCCACGGTGGCCCGGCCGGCGTCCGGGGTGATCAGGGTGGACAGGATCCGCACGAGGGTGGTCTTGCCGGCGCCGTTCGGACCGAGGACACCCATCACGGTGCCCTCGCGCACGTCCAGGTCGACACCGTCCAGCGCCTTGGTCTCGCCGTAGTGCTTGACCAGCCCCCGCACCGTCACGGCGTGGCCCCCGCCGACGGGGTTGTCATCGATTCGCGTCATGGGGAAGACGGTGCCAGGGCCCACCGACAAACCACCGACAGCCGACCGACACCACGCCGACAGCCCGCCGGTACTCCTGCCCGGGTCAGTGCTGCAGCGCCCCCGACCCCTCCGGCACATGGGAGGCGACCAGCCTCTCCCGGCCCGCCGACGGAGTCACCCGGCGCCGGTCCACCGCGTACGCCACGCTCGCCACGCCCAGACCCAGCACCGCGAGCATCGCGCCCGCCGGCGCGGGGGACGTCGTACCGAAGCCCGCCGCCAGTGCCAGGCCGCCGATCCAGGCGCCGCCGGCGTTGGCCAGGTTGAAGGCCGCCTGGTTGGCCGAGGAGGCCAGCGAGGGAGCCGCGGCCGCCTTCTCCATCACCATCAGCTGCAGCGGCGAACCCGTGATGAACGCCGCCATGCCCAGCAGGGTCACCGCGAGCGCCGCGCTCCACTCCGCCCGCATCAGGAGGGGGAACAGCAGGAGCACGAGCCCCAGCGAGGCCAGGCCGCCGAACAGCGTGCCCCGCAGGGAGTGGTCCGCGAGGCGGCCGCCCAGCAGGTTGCCCGCCGTGGCGCCCACCCCGAACAGGGCCAGGAGCAGCGTCACGTCGCCCTCCGCGAACCCGGCCGGCCCGGTCAGCATCGGGGTCACGTAGCTGTAGGCCGCGAAGAGGGCGCCGAAGCCCGCCACCGTCGTGCCGAGGGCCAGCCAGACCGGGAGGGGCTTCAGTGCGGCCAGTTCGCCGCGCAGGCCGGTGGAGGAGGCGGCGTGTCCACGGTCGTGGGGGATGAGCAGTGCCAGCGAGGCGATCGCCGCGAGGCCGATCGCGCTCACGCCGAGGAAGGTGGCCCGCCAGCCCAGGTGCTGGCCCATCAGCGTGGCCGCTGGTACGCCCGCGATGTTGGCGACGGTCAGGCCGAGGAACATCAGGGAGACCGAGCGGGCCTTGCGCTCCGGCGGGACCATCGTCGTGGCGACGACCGCTCCCACGCCGAAGAAGGCGCCGTGCGGCAGGCCGCTGAGGAAGCGGGCGGCCAGGAGGGAGTCGTTGCCGGGAGCGAACGCCGAGAGGGCGTTGCCCGCCACGAACAGGGCCATCAGGGCGATCAGGACCGTGCGGCGGGACATGCGGGCCGTGAGCGCGGCCAGCAGCGGGGCGCCGATCACCACGCCCAGCGCGTACGCCGAGACCAGGTGACCGGCGGCGGGGATCGAGATGTGCAGGTCGTCCGCGACGTCGGGCAGCAGGCCCATCATCACGAACTCGGTCGTACCGATACCGAAGGCGCCGACGGCCAGAGCGAGCAGGGCCAGGGGCATGAAGGGCCTGTGCCTTTCGAAGTCAGGGAAAGTCGGAGAGCGGAGGTCCGCACCAGCATATGTTCAGCTGCGGAACAAAGCCTCTCAGGCCCAGTATTCCAAGGGGTTACGCCGACGTGTCCAGCTTCACACGGGCAGCCACCGGAAGGTGGTCGCTGCCGGTGCGCGGCAGCGTCCAGGAGCTCTCCGGCTCCACGCCCCTGACCATGATCTGGTCGATCCGCGCCATCGGGAACGACGCCGGCCAGCTGAACCCGAAGCCGCTGCCCGCCGCGCCCTGCGTGGAACGCATCTGGGAGGTGACGGCGTTGAGCGAGCGGTCGTTCATCGTGCCGTTCAGGTCGCCGAGCAGCACCACCCGCTTCAGCGGCTCGTCGGCGATGGCCTCGCCGAGCGCGTCGGCGCTCTTGTCGCGCTGCCGGGCGGTGAACCCGGCCTCCACCTTCACCCGCACCGAGGGCATGTGGGCGACGTAGACCGCGACGGGGCCCTTCGGCGTGGTGATGGTGGCGCGCATGGCGCGCGTCCAGCCGAGCTTGATGTCCACCGCCTGCACATCGCTCATCGGGTACTTGCTCCACAGGCCGACCGTGCCCTCGACCCCGTGGTACCTGTACGTCGGCGCGAGCGCCTTCTCGTAGGTGGACACGGCCGTCCCCGGGACCTCCTCCAGGGCCAGCACGTCGGCGCCGGAGGCGGCCACCTCGCGGGCCGTCGCGGCGGGGTCGGGGTTCTCGGCGTTGACGTTGTGGGTCGCCACCATCAGGTCGCCGCCCGAGCCCGTCTTGTCGGTGAGCAGCCCGCCGAAGAGGTTCAGCCACACAACGGCCGGGAGGACCACCGCGATCAGCGCGGTCGCCGACCTCCGCAGCAGCCCGAGGAGGAACAGGACCGGGATCGCGAGGCCCAGCCACGGCAGAAACGTCTCGGTGAGGCTGCCGAGGTTGCCCACCCGGTTCGGGACGCGCGAGTGCACCAGCATCACCAGGGCGAGCAGGAGGGCGAGGACCGCGAGGATGATGCCCCGGCGCCAGATGCGTGGGTCGCCGCGCCAGCCGGCGAGCAGGCGGTGCACCAGGCGCCGAAGCCGGGATCCGGGTCGCTCGGGCCCCGAGCCGCCGTTGTCCGTCTCCGTCATGTACGCCTGCTGCGCCATACCGTCTGCCTCACTGCCTGCCGTGCACACCGTCGTCCCCCCGTGTTCTTCCGACCCTAGGGGATGATCGGTTCCGTTCCCGCCGTCCCATGACGGCCGTACGGAAGACGAGGACGAACGAGTCGGGGCAGGGAGTTCCGGTTACCCCCGAAACCGTGGGGTCTGTGACAGAACGCGCACATGAGCGCTACGAGGCTGTCGAGCTGACGGGCCGTAGGCCTTCCAGGAGGGAGTCGACCATCTGCTCGGCCAGGCCCTCGGGCAGTGCGCCGTCGCGGCGCAGGACGGAGCGGACGAGCATGGGGCCGACGAACATGTCGTTGGCCAGTTCCAGGTCGATGTCCGCGCGCAGTTCGCCGTTGCGCTGTCCGCGGCGCAGGACTTCGAGACCGAGGGCGCGCCGGGGCTCGACGACCGCGGCGTGGTATGCCGACCAGATCCTGGGGCTGGACTTCATCTGGGCGTAGACGTTGTGCAGGATCGCGGAGGAGCGGCTGACCAGGCCGCGTTGGCGCAGCGACTCCAGCAGGGCGACCAGGTCGTCGCGCATGGAGGTGCCGGGGAGTACCGGGTCGGGGGGTTCGGCGGCGCGCATGACGTCGACGAACAGCTCCTCCTTGCCGCTCCAGCGGCGGTAGATGGTGGCCTTGCCGACCCCGGCCGTGCGCGCGACGCGCTCGATGGAGAGTTCGGCGAGCGGTACGCCGTCCTCCAGGAGCTTCATCACGCCTTCCAGAATGGCCCGTTCCACGGCCTCGCTGCGGGGGCGTCCCCGCACGGGCCCGTCCGGTCGCGGCCGGCTCTCGGCAAGGCTCACGTCGTCCGTCCTCTCACTGTGCTGCGGGAATTGTCCCGCAGCGGCCTCCTTCCCCCGTGTACGACCGTGGTACGGCCGCGGCCGCGTCAGTCCGCGGCCGCGACCAACTCCGCCTCCTGCTCGCCCGCTTGAGCGGCCGGCGGCTTGCCGGGCAGGAACAGGGCCGTCACCACGGTGCCGATGAGCGCGACGCCCACTCCGCACAGCGCGGTGACGTGCATGGCGTGCAGGAACGCGTCGTCGGCCGGCGTGACCAGGGCCTTGCCCTGCGGGCCGAGCTTGCCGGCGATGCCGAGGGTGGCCTCGATGGACTCGGCCGCCTTGTCGCGCAGGGCGGGCGGCAGCATGCCGAGCTTGCCGTCGATGCCGTTGCGGTAGGAGGTGGCGAGCACCGAGCCGAGCACGGCGATGCCGAGCGCGCCGCCGACCTGGCGGAAGGTGTTGCTGAGCGCGGAGGCGGAGCCGGCCTTCTCGCGCGGCAGCGCCTGCATGATGACGACCGAGGTCGGCGTCATGATGTGCGCCATGCCGGTGCCCATGAGGAAGAAGACGACCTCGAGCATCCAGATCGGCGTGTCGGCCTCGAAGCCGGCGAACGCGGCCAGCGTGGCGGCGATCAGCAGCAGGCCGGCGGTGGTGGTGGCCTTGTTGCCGAACCGGTCGACCAGCAGCCGGGCGCGCGGCGCGAAGATCAGCTGGGCGCAGGCGAGCGGCAGCATCAGCACACCGGACTCCAGCGGCGAGTAGCCGCGCACGCTCTGGGTGTAGAAGACACCGAAGAACGTGACGCCCATCAGCGCGAAGAAGACCAGCGCGATGGCGGTCATGGCGGCCGAGAAGACCTTGTTCCGGAAGTAGGTGACGTCGAGCGACGGGTGGTCGCTGCGCTTCTCGAAGACGACGAAGCCGGCCAGGACGACGAGACCGGCGACGATGGTCGCCAGCACCTTGGCGTCGGTGAAGTCGGCGAGTTCGCCGCCCTTGATGATGCCGTAGACCAGCAGGACCAGGCCGACGACGGACAGGACGACGCCGACGGGGTCGAGGCGGCCGGGCTTCGGGTCGCGGGAGTCGGGCACCAGCCAGGTCATCAGGACCAGCGCGACGATCACGATCGGCACGTTGACGAAGAAGACCGAGCCCCACCAGAAGTGGTCGAGGAGCGCGCCGCCGGTGATGGGCCCGATGGCGATGGCGAGGCCGACACCGCCCGCCCAGATGCCGATGGCCTTGGGCTGCTCCTCGCGCTCGAAGACGTTCATCAGGACGGCGAGGGTGGCGGGCATGACGAAGGCGGCACCGAGGGCCATCAGCGCGCGGTAGGCGATCAGCTGGCCCGGCGAGCCGGACTCGGCGGCCAGCATCGAGCCGATGCCGAACACGGCGATGCCGCCCAGCAGCACCTTCTTGCGGCCGAGGCGGTCGCCGATGAGGCCGGCGGTGAACAGCAGGCCGGCGAAGACGAGGGTGTAGGCGTTGATCGCCCACTCGATCTGGCCCTGGGTGGCGCCGAGGCCGGTCGGCGCGGGGCTGGAAATGGTCTTGATGGCGACGTTCAGGATCGAGTTGTCGAGCACCACGATCAGCAGGCTCAGCATCAACACGCCGAGGATCGCCCAGCGGCGCCGGTGCACGGCTTCCGGTATCCGGGAGGCAGGGACGGGACTTGTCATGTGTTCGAGCCTACGGGCATTCCGATACGGAACGGTCTCGTATCTTGCTTCTTTACCAAGGCCTTACACAGCTCGTGCATGGCTCGCGTCCGGCAGGGGCGCGGATCGGCCACGGGTGGGGATCACAGCGGACCCCCCTGGCCCTGACTGGCACGAGGTGCCACCATGGAGACGATCCGGGGACGCCGTCAGGGCGCCTCGAGATGACTGAAGGAGCCGTTGCCATGACGCAGCTTTCGGCTGCCCAGCACAAGCCTTCCGACGGCAGCAAGGCGCTGTACGGGGGGAAGGGCACCCGCCGCATCACCGTCCGCGACATCACCCTCGCCAAGGAACGCGGCGAGAAGTGGCCCATGCTCACCGCCTACGACGCGATGACCGCGTCCGTCTTCGACGAGGCCGGGATCCCGGTGATCCTGGTCGGCGACTCGGCGGGCAACTGTCACCTCGGGTACGAGACGACCGTGCCCGTCACCCTCGACGAGATGACCATGCTGTCGGCGGCCGTCGTACGCGGCACCCAGCGATCCCTGATCGTCGGCGACCTCCCCTTCGGCTCCTACCAGGAGGGCCCGGTGCAGGCGCTGCGCTCGGCGACCCGGCTGGTGAAGGAGGCGGGTGTCGGCGCGGTCAAGCTGGAGGGCGGCGAGCGCTCGCACGAGCAGATCCGGCTCCTGGTCGAGTCCGGCATCCCGGTCATGGCCCACATCGGCCTGACCCCGCAGTCCGTGAACGCGATGGGCTACCGCGTGCAGGGGCGCGGCGAGGAGGCGGCCCAGCAGCTGCTGCGCGACGCCAAGGCCGTACAGGACGCCGGCGCCTTCGCCGTCGTCCTCGAACTCGTCCCGGCGGAGCTGGCGGCCGAGGTGACGCGGGTGCTGCACATCCCGACGGTCGGGATCGGCGCCGGGCCCGAGACGGACGCGCAGGTCCTGGTCTGGACCGACATGCTCGGGCTGACCTCCGGCCGGGTGCCGAAGTTCGTCAAGAAGTACGCCGATCTGCGTGAGGTCATGGGGAACGCGGTGAAGTCGTTCGCCGAGGACGTCGTCTCCGGGAGCTTCCCGCTGGAGGAGCACTCCGTCCACTGAGCCATTGCGGAAACACCCGGGCAGCCCGCCGATCTTCCCCCGTCGGCGGGCTGCCGCCCGTCTGGCCGACGGTGCTGTCAGAGTTCGCACCAGACCGTCTTGCGGCCCGGTCCCTGGTCCACGCCCCATCGATCGGCCAGGGCGTCGATCAGGGCCAGGCCCCGCCCGGACTCCTCCGCCTGCGTCGCGGACCGCAGGACGGGCAGGGTGCGCGGGGCGGGGTCGGTCACCTCGATGCGGGTACGGCCGTGATCCGCGGGCGTACCGATGACCCGTACGGTCACCGGTGTTCCCTCGCCCAGGTGGTCGATGACGTTCGTCAGTAACTCCGTCGCGCACAGCCGGACGTCGTAGCTGTGTTCGCGGAGCCGGTGACGCAGCTCGGGCGCGGCCTTCGGCGTGGCGAGCAGGCGGAGTTCGAGCACCGTCCTCACCGGCCCGCCGCCTTCCTGAGGGCGGCGGCCAGCGCCCGTGCCGTGGCCGTGTCGCAGTTCCCGAGCGTGACGAGTCCGGCGGACCGGCCGTATCTACCCGCGAAACTCGGCAGATCCACGCGGAGGGACGGGAGCGTGATGCCGTGCAGGGCGAGGGCCGAGCGGAGTTCCTCCACGCAGAGGGTGACGTCGTAGGCGGTGGGGGAGCGGTGGTCGGGCATGAGGGGTGGCCGCCTTCTGTGCGTTGTGTGACGAACTCCTCACAGACTGTCCGCCTGCTGGCTACCGTAAAAGTGGTTTCGCGTTCGCGACCGGGGCAGCGAAAGGTGAACGATGGCACGGCGCAAGGACATCGACGGCTCGATGAGCGTCCCGACCTTCTACGGCAAGGAGTTGCGGTGGAAGAGGGAGGCGGCGGGCCTGTCGCTGGAGGCGTTCCTCGAAGGCAGCTTCTACGGCAAGACGTACCTCAGCGACATCGAGCGCGGGGAGCGGAGGATGCCGCTCGACCTGGCCCGGCATGCGGATCGGGTGCTGAAGACCGACGGGTTCTTCGAGCGGAACTGTGAGGATGTGCGGAAGGCGCGGCGAGGGCCGCATGCCGCGTACTTCGAGAAGGTCCTGGAGGCCGAGAAGTACGCGGAATCCATTGAGGAATGGTGTCCCATCACCTTTCCTGGGCTGCTCCAGACGGCGCCGTATGCACGAGCGCTGGTCCGCTCGGCCCACCCGGCGACCTCCGACGAGTGGGTCGAGGAGAAGGTGACCGCCCGGCTCGCTCGTGCCCGCCTCTTCGAGGAGGACCACTCCACCCCGGAGTACTGGGCGATCCTGCACGAGTCGCTGATCACGGACCCGATCCTGCCACCACTGGAGACGGCCGAGCAGTTGGACCGGGTCGTGGCATTGGCCGAGCGGCGCCGGATCACACCACAAATCGTTCTGCGGACGTGCGGTGCGTATCCCCTGATGGCCGCCTCCATCAAGGTCATGACGTTTCCGGACGCGCCGCCGCTGCTCTACATCGAGGCGTCGTACAGCGGGGACACCATCGACGATCCGGCCCTCGTGAAGCAATACCGCAAGGCATACGATCGGCTCAGGGCCGTCGCGCTGTCACCAGACACGTCCCTCGCCATGATCAAGGCAGCGGCAGAGGATTACCGAAATGGCAAGCAACCGGATCGACTTGAGTGACGCTCTCTGGTTCAAGAGCAGCTACAGCAATGGTGACGGCGGGGATTGCGTCGAGATCGCGAGCGACTTTCCAGGCGCCGCCCTCTGGCGAAAGTCGAGCTACAGCAACGCGAGCGGCGGCGACTGCGTCGAAGTGGCCCCCAACATCCCCGCCCTCGTCCCCGTACGCGACTCAAAGGTCCCCGGCGGCCCGGTCCTCCTCCTCACCCCCACCGCCTGGACCCCCTTCATCACCGCACTGAAGTCGAAGTCCGCGTAACGCAAAGGGGGCGTGAGGTCACCAGGACCCCACGCCCCCCGCTCCTCAGCGGAGCGTCAGCGCGTCAGTGCTTCTTGTACGACTGCACGTAACCGTTCGCCGGCGAACCGACGCCCGTCACGTCGTCGTAGCCCTTGACCGCCGACAGGGAGCTGTCCTTGCCGAGGCTGCGGACCGAGTACAGCAGGCCGCCCGACGCGTCGAGGCCGTTGGCGAAGTCCACGCGGGCGACCGCCAGGCCGGAGCCGGTCGGGTTGTCCGTGACGTCGTGGAAGACGCCCTTGCCGTACTTGGCGTAGATCGTCGGGTTGGCGAAGCCGATCGCCTTGCCGCCGTGCGCCTCCTGGGCCAGGGCCTGGACCGCCGCGATGACCGGAGCGGCGAGCGAGGTGCCGCCGATGCGGTACTCGCTGTACTGCTGCGAGCCGTCCGAGAAGGTCTGGGTCTGGCCGACCAGGAAGCCGGTGTTCGGGTCGGCGATGGCCGCGATGTCCGGGACGACGCGGTTGCCGTCGGCGCTGTTGGCCTTGGCGAGCGAGTCCGGGACGACGCCCTTCTGGTAGTACGGCTCGGCGACCGTCTTGCTGACACCGCCGCCCGCGCCCGAGGTGAAGGCGCCGGGGAAGTTGGTCCAGCTCTTGCCGTCGGCCGACAGGGTGGCCTTCTGGGTGCCCCAGCCGGTCTCCCACTCGTACGTGTTGCCCTTGCCGACGGCCAGGGACGTACCGCCGACCGCCGTGACCCACGCCGAGTTGGCCGGGGTGTCGACCTGCTTCGTACCGGTGTTGGCGACCTCGTCGCCGTTGTCACCGGAGGAGAAGTAGAAGCCGATGCCCTGCACCGCGCCCAGCTGGAAGACCTGGTCGTAGGCGGCCGCGAGGTCCGGCGTCTGGCTGGCCTCGACGTCGCCCCAGGAGTTGGAGACGATGTCGGCCAGGTGGTTGTCGACGACCTTGCTGAGCGAGTCGAGCAGGTCGTTGTCGAAGCAGGACGCGGCGCCCACGTACGTGACGTCGGCGTCCGGCGCGACCGCGTGCACGGCCTCGACGTCGAGGGTCTCCTCGCCGTACCAGCCCGCGGCCTTGCATTCCTTGATCTTGGTGTAGTTGTTCGGCAGCGCCTGGTGCAGCTGGCCGGTCTTCCAGGCCGCGTCACCGTGCTTGACCGCGTACGTACCCGCGTCGAAGGCGATCGTCGGGGAGGCGTAGGCGTCGGTGATGGCGACGCGGACGCCCTTGCCGGTGTAGTCGCCCGCGCCGTAGGCGGCGCGCAGCTGCTTGCCGGTGTAACCCTTGATCGCGTACGGGATCTTGCCGCCGTACGCGTCCGGCAGCGTCGTCGCGATGTTCGAGCCGTAGTACGAGGAGAACGGCCCGGAGTTCTTGAACACGGCGTCCGGCGGCGGAAGCTGGTCGTCGTGGTTGGCCATGTGCGGGGCGTTGTCCAGGCCGGTGACGGTCAGGACGGCGCCCTTCAGGCCCTCCGGCACGGTGGCCGTCTGCGCCGGGGCGTGGTAAGTCGCCGAGCCCTTGGCGTAGTTGTGCAGCTGGGTGCCGAAGGCCTTCTCGGCGGCGGCCACGTCACCGGAGACGGCGACGTAGTGCTGGGTGACCTCGGTGACCTTCAGGCCGGCCGACGTCAGCCAGGACTTGACGGCGGCCACCTGGGCCTTGGTGGCCCCGAACTGGGCCTGCGCCTTCTTGGCGCTCAGGTACTTGCCGTACAGCGGCGAGCTGGGGTCGGACACGGCCTTGGCGTAGGCGGCGAGGCCCGCCGCGTCCTTGCCGGCGAAGTAGACCCGGGCGTTCACCGGGGCGCTGTTCGCGGTCGCGCCCTTGTCCGCCTTGGCCGTGGCCCACAGCGGCTTGGTGCCCTTCAGTGCGGAACGAGCGGGGCTGTCCGCGGCGTGTGCCGCGGGTATGCCCAGCGCCAGCGCGCCGGCGACCATCGGCAGTGTCGCTGCCATGCTCACGGCGCGCAGCTTGGCGCGGTTGGATCTCATAGAACCCCCTGCGATGCGGTTCGCATGCATGTAGTGGTCGATACGTCATGCATCCGCGTGCCGGCCCGCGGCGGTTCGGCCGGCCCTGTGGATCACACGATGGGGGTCACTCTTTCGATGAACGGTTCATGCCAGGGGAACGGAAAGGTCAAGAGAAGCCCAAGTAGCCGTCACGTAGGGCGAATTGCACCTTTCGTACCTCACGGTTGCGTAACGGAAGTGTGTGGCCGCTGTTCACGAACCACCCGTTCACCGTTCACCCATCGCTGCTCACGAACCGCTGGTCACGAACGCGGCGCGGCGCCCCGCTCCTTGAGCATCCGGGCCATCACCTGGAGCTCGGACTGCTGCGCGTCGACCATGCCCTGCGCGAGCCGCTTCTCCACGCCGACGGTGCACTTGGCGACGCAGCCCTCCGCCATGTGGATCCCGCCCTTGTGATGGTCCGTCATCAGCTGCAGGTACAGGATCTCGGCCTGCTTGCCGCTCAGCGACTGGAGCTTCCTCAGCTCCGTGTTCGTCGCCATGCCCGGCATCAGCGAGCCGTCCCCGCGCTCGGGCATGTCGCCCATGCCCATCCAGGCCATGGGCGGCTTCTCCGACACCTTCGGCAGCTCCCACAGATCCAGCCAGCCGAGCAGCATGCCGCGCTGGTTGGCCTGCGTCTGCGCGATGTCGTAGGCGAGCCGCCGCACTTCCTCGTTCTTCGTGCGGTCCCGGACGATGTACGACATCTCGACGGCCTGCTGGTGGTGCACGGCCATGTCCCGCGCGAACCCGGCGTCCGCCGACTCGGCGGCCGGCGTCTGCACGGCGGAGGTGCCGCCCGTGTTCTCGGCGACGGCGTACGTGATCGCGCCGGCCGCGACGAGCAGCGCCGCCGCGGCCCCGGAGATCCAGCCGACGTGCCGGCGCTTCACTACATCGCCCCGCTGGTGCAGGCGGCGCCCGGCTCCGGGGTCTGCGGGCCCTGGACGTAGGCGCTGAAGAACTTGTTCACCTCGGGGTCGTCCGCGCTCTTGACGGCCACCTGGTGGCCCCAGGCCGACAGGATCAGCGGCGCCGCCTGGTTCTCGTACGGGCTCATCAGCGAGTACGGCGTCTTCTTCACCCTCGCCGCCAGCGCGTCGACGTCGGCCTTGTTCGCCTTGCTGGTGTACGTCACCCAGACCGCGCCGTGCTCCAGCGAGTGCACGGCGTTCTCGTCCTGCAGCGGCTTGGTGTAGACGGTGCCGTCGCAGGTCGCCCAGATCGGGTTGTGGTTGCCGCCGACCGGGGGGTGCATCGGGTACGACACCTTGGCCGTCACGTGCGTCCGCGCCAGCTTGCCGCTCCAGGCCTGCACGCCGTCCTTGCCGGTGGTCCAGTGCCCGGAGTCACCGGAGGAGCTCTTGGAGTCGCTCGCGCTGTTCTTCTTGTCGCCGGACTGGGACTTCACGAGGACCACGCCACCGACCACGAGGCCGGCGACGACCACCACGCTCGCGGCGATGGTGAGCGCACGGTTGCGGCGCTCGCGCGCCCGCTCGGTACGGCGCATCTCCTCTATGCGCGCCTTGCGCGCCGCGCTGCTGTTCTTGGCGGAACCCATGAGGTGTCCTTCTGGGGAAAGGGACGGCAACGGGAAGGGTGGGGCCCGCCGATCGTAATGGGGAGGGGGTCGGCTTCCGCAGCGAGGTCCCGGCAAAGAGCTGATCGACGGATAATTTGAATCGTGGATGCGCATTACCTACGCTCGCGGTATGCGGCTCCTGCGCTCCACCGACCTGGCCCTGCGCGTCCTGATGCGACTGGCCGTGGCCGCCGACGCCACGCCCACCACCCGCCAGGTCGCGGCGGACATGGACGTGCCCTACACGCACGCCGCGAAGGTCGTCGCCGAACTCCAGCACCTGGGACTCGTGGACGCCCGGCGCGGCCGGGGCGGCGGCCTCGCCCTCACCACCGAGGGCCGTACCGCCTCGGTCGGCTCGGTGGTGCGCACCTTCGAGGGCGACGGCGACGTGGTCGACTGCGAGGGCCCGACTCCGTGCCCCCTGAACTCCGGCTGCCGCCTGCGCGGCGCCCTGCGCCGGGCCCAGGAGGCCTTCTACGCCGCCCTGGACCCGGTCACGGTCGCCGAGATCGTCGCCGAGCCGACGGGCCCGCTGCTGCTGGGGATCTCGCGGGGGCCGCGGGGCGACTGACGCCCGTGTCCGAAAGACGGTGTTGATCACCGGGCAGACCTGATGAAGGCTGGTCCCCGACTCGAACACGACGACGGGGGTACGTCATGAAGGTCCTCATCTCCGGCGCGAGCGTCGCCGGTCCCGCCCTCGCCTTCTTCCTGCACCGCGACGGCCATGAGGTGACCGTGATCGAGCGCGCCCCGGCGCTGCGCGACAGCGGCTACGCCGTCGACTTCCGGGGCGCGGCCTTCGACGCGCTGGCGGACCTGGGCATCCTTCAGGAGGTGCGCGGGCACGCCACCGGGATGCGCGGCACCGACCTGCTGGACGCCGACGGCAACCGCGCGGGCGAACTGCCCGCCGAGGTCTTCGCCGGTGAACTGGAAGTGCCCAAGCGGGAGTTGACCCGCATCCTGCACGCGCGCACGGCGGACGCGGTGCGCTATGTCTTTGCCGACTCGGTCGATGCGATCGAGCAGGACGCCGACGGGGTCCGGGTCGGCTTCGAACGCGGCGCCCCGGACACCTACGACCTGGTCGTCGGCGCCGACGGCCTCTACTCCGCGGTGCGCCGGCTGGTCTTCGGCCCGCACAGCGAGACGGTCCGGCACCTCGGCGTGTCGGGCGTCGGCTTCACCGCGCCGAACCGGCTGGGCCTGGACCACCGGGGCGCGCTGTGGCAGACCCGGGGCCGGACGGTCTACGCCTTCAGCGCGGCCGACCCGGAGCGGATGTCCGTCAGCCTCTCCTTCGCCAGCGACTCGCCGAAGCTGGACCTGCTGGACCGCCCGGAGCAGGAGCGGATCACCCGGGAGCGGATGGCCGGCGCCGACTGGATCGTGCCCCGCCTGCTGGACGACATGTCCGCCGCCGAGGACCTCTACTTCTCCTCCGCCTGTCAGGTCCACCTCGACCACTGGTTCGAGGGCCGGGTCGTGCTGGTGGGCGACGCCGGCTACTGCGCCGCTCCCACCTCGGGCATGGGCACCTCACAGGCCCTGATCGGCGCCCGCGCTCTCGCCCGGGAACTCGCCGGGTCCGGAGACGACCACACCAAGGCCTTCGCCGCCTATGAGCAGGAGCTGCGCCCGTACGTGGCGGAGAACCAGGAGACCGGCCGCGAGGGCGCCCGCCGCTTCGGCGCCGAGTGATCCGGCGGCCGTAGGGCTAGGCCTGGGCCAGCCACAGGTCGGGGCCGAAGACCTCGTAGTGGATGTCGGCCGGGGCCACACCCTTCTCGATCAGCTGGGTGCGCACCGCGCGCATGAACGGCAGCGGGCCGCACAGGTACGCGCGCGTGCTGGCGGGTACGGCGATGCCGGCCAGGTCGACCAAGCCGGTGCGGGTGCCCGGCTCGGCGTCCCGCTCGTAGAAGAAGTGCACGGAGGCGTCCGCGAGCTTCCCGGCGTACATCTCGTGGTCGGTGCGCAGGGCGTGGTCGGCGGGGGTGCGGTCGCCGTGGACGACGGTGACCGGGCCGCCGTGGCCGCCCGCCGCGAGGTCGGCCAGCATCGCGATCACCGGGGTCACACCGATGCCGGCGGAGGCGAGCAGCAGGGGGGTCCCGTCGGCGTCCAGGACGAGGTCGCCGTACGGCTCGGACAGGCCGAGGACGTCACCGACGTGCACGCGCGCGTGGAGGTGGTTCGAGACCTCGCCGTCCGGCGTCGCGTCGCCGCCGGTCACCCGCTTGACGCTGAACTGGCGGAGCGACTCGCCGGGCGCGCCGGACAGGCTGTACTGCCGTATCTGCCGGGCGCCGTCGGCCAGCTCGACCTGGACGGAGACGTACTGGCCGGCGCGGAAGCCGCGCACCGGGCCGCCGTCGGCGGGCCGCAGCCGGAAGGTGACGACGTCCGCCGTCTCCTCGATGCGCTCCACGACCTCCCAGGGCCGGCGCTCGGTGCTGCCGCTCTCCTCGTACAGCCGCTTCTCGATGGCGATGAGCGCGTTCGCCATCAGCCAGTAGACCTCGGTCCAGGCGGCGGCCACCTCGGGGGTGACGGCCTCGCCGAGGATGTCGGCGATGGCGGCGAAGAGGTGCTCGTGCACGATCGGGTAGTGCTCGGGGGCCACGCCCAGGGAGGCGTGCTTGTGGGCGATGCGGCCGAGCATCGCGTCCGGCCGCTGGTCCGGGTGGTTCACCAGGTGCGTGGCGAAGGCGGCGATGGATCCGGCGAGGGCCTGCTTCTGGGCGCCGGAGGCCTGGTTGCCGCGGTTGAACAGGTCCCGCAGCAGTTCGGGGTGGGCGGCGAAGAGACGGGCGTAGAAACGCTCGGTGATCTCGCCGATGGCCGCGCCGACGGCGGGGAGAGTGGCGCGGACCGTGGCTGCGGACTGTTCGGACAGCATCGGAACTCCAATCGGCTCAGCTGATCAGAACCGTAAGAAAAGTTGCATCTGAGATGCAAATTAAACGGGCGTGGCATCGGTCACGCCTTCAGCCAATCGCCCATTACGGATATCGGTCCGAGCAGGCAAGATGGGCGACACGGCAGTACAGCTGCCGTACGAGAGGCGTTCAGGCCGAGGACGCATCCGCGATCAAGGTCCGCAACGCGCATGAAATGGTGTTGTGGTGGGATGCTCAGGTGCCCGACCGCCTCCCGCGGGACGGGGGACAGGCGGCCTGACCAGCAAGGATGGGGTAGCGGAAGATGGACAAGCAGCAGGAGTTCGTGCTCCGGACGTTGGAGGAGCGCGACATCCGGTTCGTACGCCTGTGGTTCACGGACGTGCTGGGCTTCCTGAAGTCCGTCGCCGTGGCCCCCGCCGAGCTGGAGCAGGCCTTCGACGAGGGCATCGGCTTCGACGGCTCGGCCATCGAGGGCTTCGCCCGTGTCTACGAGTCCGACATGATCGCCAAGCCGGACCCCTCCACCTTCCAGGTCCTGCCGTGGCGCGCGGAGACCCCCGGCACCGCCCGCATGTTCTGCGACATCCTCATGCCGGACGGCTCCCCGTCCTTCGCGGACCCCCGCTATGTGCTCAAGCGCGCCCTGGCCCGCACCTCCGACCTGGGCTTCACCTTCTACACCCACCCCGAGATCGAGTTCTTCCTGCTGAAGGACCGCCCGCTGGACGGCTCCCGCCCCACCCCGGCCGACAACTCGGGCTACTTCGACCACACGCCCACCAACGTCGGCATGGACTTCCGCCGCCAGGCGATCACCATGCTGGAGTCGATGGGCATCTCGGTGGAGTTCTCCCACCACGAGGGCGCGCCGGGCCAGCAGGAGATCGACCTGCGCTACGCCGACGCGCTCTCCACGGCGGACAACATCATGACGTTCCGCCTGGTCATGAAGCAGGTGGCGCTGGAGCAGGGGGTGCAGGCGACCTTCATGCCGAAGCCCTTCTCCGAGCACCCGGGCTCCGGCATGCACACCCACCTGTCCCTCTTCGAGGGCGACCGCAACGCGTTCTACGAGTCCGGCGCCGAGTTCCAGCTCTCCAAGGTCGGCCGCTCCTTCATCGCGGGCCTGCTGCGGCACGCGGCGGAGATCTCCGCGGTCACCAACCAGTGGGTGAACTCCTACAAGCGCATCTGGGGCGGCTCCGAGCGCACGGCCGGCGCCGGCGGCGAGGCCCCCTCCTACATCTGCTGGGGCCACAACAACCGCAGCGCCCTGGTCCGCGTCCCGATGTACAAGCCCGGCAAGACCGGCTCGGCCCGCGTCGAGGTCCGCTCCCTGGACTCCGGCGCCAACCCCTACCTGGCCTACGCCGTCCTCCTGGCCGCGGGCCTGAAGGGCATCGAGGAGGGCTACGAGCTCCCGCCGGGCGCCGAGGACGACGTCTGGGCCCTCTCCGACGCCGAGCGCCGCGCCATGGGCATCGAGCCCCTCCCGCAGAACCTCGGCGAGTCCCTGACCCTCATGGAACGCAGCGACCTGGTCGCCGAGACCCTCGGCGAACACGTCTTCGACTTCTTCCTGCGCAACAAGCGCCAGGAGTGGGAGGAGTACCGGTCCGAGGTCACGGCCTTCGAGCTGCGGAAGAACCTGCCGGTGCTGTAGGGGCAGGTCAGGGCGGGTTATCGCCGAAACGATCCCTTGGGGCCGACGGTCGCGGACCGTCGGCCCTGTGCGTCTCGCGGGTGCCGGGCCGTCTCTGGGTCGTCGGAACTGATACTCACCGTGCCGTAGCCGCGTCCCATGCGGCCCCGAGAGTCTGCTCAGGGCTGCAGCAGGGGATCCCCTGGCGTTGCCAGAGCGAGGCCGAGCGCTGTCAAGACTTTCACCGCCGCCTCGATCAAGCCCCGGCTGCGCTTCGCTCTGCCGGGCGCGCTTCCCGGCTCCGCTGCGGGCGACGCTCCTGCCTTCGGCCCGCTCCGCCCGCACTGCGCCGACGCGCGCCCACTGGTGGACAGGGCCGGTGGCCATGAGTCGATCGCCGCGTACGCGACGGTCAGAGCAGTGCCTCCGGCGCGGGATCGGCCGGCACTGTCCACTTCCTCACAGCCGTTCGTACAGTGGCGCGCTCCACCTGGACGCCAGGAACCACGCCCGCTCCACGGTGTGTGGGTCGACGGCGTACGGGATGGGAGCTGGGGCGGGTGTGGGGGTTGCGGCGGGCGCTTACGCCGAGCAGTTCCGACCAGATCCGCCGCGCACAGCAAATCCACAGAAAATGGCCTATTCGGAAGATGCCGGCTAGTCCGATTTATTGATCTACAAGCGCGTTTTCCCACCATCGGACCGATGCTCCGATGCGCCCAGGTCAAGCTCCGCATGTGGCCTCGGGGATCACCCGGGACTTAGTAGCAAGGAGCACCCAGATGAGTCCTGAGTACAGGACGACCTCCCAACTCGGGTCAGCCGGTCACGGCGGCTTCAACAGGGTCCGCAGGCTCGCCGCGATCACGACGGCGGTGACAGTCGCGGTAGGGGCCCCCGCGGTGGCGGTGGCCGCCACCGTAACGTCCCAGACAGGCGTGGCATACGCCGTCGATCCCCACTGCGACCACGACAAGCCTCGCCAACGGGGGGGCGAAGACGACTGCGACACCACCCATCCGAAACCCACCGTCACCGTAACGAAGACCGTAACCGCGACCGCAACGGTGACCGCGACCACCACGGCGACCGCAACCGTGACCGCGACTGCGACTGCATGCGGCACCGGTGTCGATTCGACGAAGCCGAACGGCATGGAGCAATTCCTCGCCGCCCTCGTCAATGGGGTGCCATTCGCCGGCAGGCGTCCCAACACCAACACCAACCCGGACAGCCCGAACATCGTCTCGGGCCCGGCCAATGCGGCCGGCTGGACCGACCTCAGCACGATCACCGGATTCCCCACGAACTCCCCGGTCTGCGGCGTCTCGGTCGACGCTCAGGGCAGTGACGCGTTCTACAAGATCATCACTCAGGGCGGCTCTGTCTACACGCTGCATTGCGCGGCCAACGGCACCACGCTCGTATGTCCCGCCCCAGCGCAGGGAATGACGCCTCAGTCTCAGTGGACTGCGGTGACACCCCAGCCCTGATCGGCATAAGTCACAACGAGTAACTGCAGGCCCCCCGGAACGAGCGGCCCCTGGCCGGCAGAGCAGCAGGGCAGGGGCTGTCACGCCCGTCGACCGGGGCGGCCGTCGCGGAGGGCTGCGACCTGCTCGCGGACGGCGGGGGTGATGACGTACGTCACAGCCTCGCCGCGTCGCAACCGTCCTGACCGGGCGTCTTGGTCACGGCCTTCGAGCTGCGGAAGAACCTGGCGGTGCTGTAGGGGCAGGCCGGAGCAGGCGTTCACATCGGCCCGCAACAGGCGGCCCACCCCTCGGGGCGAGCCGCCGCTTGCTTTTCACCGCCAGTCCGAGACCGAGACCGAGTTCGAGTCCTGGGCGGAGTCGGAGCGGGCCTGCTGGGAGCGTTCGGGATGGACGTGTGGGCGGTTGGTGCAGGCGTCGTGCACCGAGCTGCCCGTCCACGGTGCGGTGAGCGGGACGATCCCGAGGGCCGTCTCGCAGAGTTTGTCCGGGGACAGGGGGCGGCCGGCGATGTTGATGCGGCCGCGGGTGCCGTCGCTGTCGGCGTGGGCGGGGGCGGCGAGCGCGAGACCGGCGGCGGTGAGCGCTGCGAGAGCGGTGATCTTCTTCACGCCCTGGTCAACGAGACCGAATCGGCCCAGGTCACGCGGCTGCTGACGGTGCGGTTATCCGATGTACGCCGGTGACACCGCGGCCGTGGTGATCCGCCGCGCCGCCCCCGAGCCGTCCGCCGGCACCTCGTACAGATCGGCGCCGTAGTCACCGGGCAGCGCGTACACGACCGTACGGGCATCGCGCCACACCACCTGGTCGTCGACGCTCCTGCGCTCGGCCAGCGGAGTCTCCCGCATGGTGCGCAGGTCCAGGACGTACAGATGCCAGGGGGCGTCCTTGGGCAGGCCCTTGACCCGCTTCTTGTAGGCGATCCGCGTGCCGTCGGGCGAGAGGGACGGGCACTCGACGTTCGCGTGCAGGGCGGTGACCGTACGGGCGCGCAGGTCGCCCCGGACAAGGTACGTACTGCCCTGGGTCGCCAGCGTCGCGTAGAACGTGCGATCGTCGCTCGCGAACGTCACGCCCCAGAAGTTGGCGTCCGCCGCGTGATACGTGTGCCCGTCCTTCACGATGCGGAAGGCCTCCAGGGAGGAAATCAGCGCACCGCTCCTCGTGTCCACGATCGCCGCACGCGTGGAGAAGTTCGTCCCGGCGTACGAGTCACCGCCCACGAACGCCGTCCAGGCCGCGAAGTGACCCGTCGGCGAGACCCGGGCGCGGGAGGGGATGCCCGGGACGTCATAGCGGTGCACGGTCCGCAGACGCGCGTCCAGGATCAGCGCGCGATAGGTGTCCGAGACCGGGCCGTGCACGGCCTGCAGACAGACACCGGTGCCCGAAGCGGCGTAGAAACGCAGGCACTTGACCCCGGACGCCGTCCGCGCCCCCGACGGATCGACGGCCGGAACGCCGACGAGCTCGTCCCGGTGCGGCCCCCACGCCATGTTCCGGAACACCATCCGCCCGTGCCCGGTCAGTGTCACCGCCCCCGCCGTGACCCGCGGACCGCCCGCCTGCACCTGGTCACGCCGGTCCGCCCGGGCCGAGGCGTGCAGCACGGACGCCACCCCCACCACCGCGAGCACGGCGACGGCGGCGACCAGGATCAGGACGCGGTTGCGTACGGTCATGCGGGCACCGTTCCCTTCGGGCGCAGGGTGAGGGAGAAGACGGCGCACGCGGCCAGCGCCACCGCCGCGCCCGCCAGCGCCGCCCGGTCGCCCCACACCGTCCAGGCCGCGCCGAACAGCAGGCTGCAGGCGAACCGGGCCGCGGCCTGCCCGGTCTGCACGAGGGCCAGCCCCGACGAGCGCAGCGCCTCCGGCACCCCGTCGGAGGCCGCGGCCATCAGCACGCCGTCGGTGGCTGCGTAGAAGGCGCCGTGCAGGGCGAGGACGACGTACGGCAGGGCCGAGCCGTGCCACGCCGTGAGCAGCGACGCGTACGCGAGCAGCAGGGCACCGTGTCCGCCCACGAAGACCGCCCACCGGCCCACCCGGTCCGCGAGCCGCCCGAGCGGCACCGCCAGAAGCAGGAAGGAGGCGGCCGTACCGAGCGGCAGCAGGGCGAACCAGCGGTCCGGGACGCCGAGGCGGCGCTGCAGCAGCAGATACACGAACGCGTCGCTGACCGTGGCCAGCCCCAGCAGCAGCGCGCACACCGCGATCCGCCGCAGCCCCCGCCGTCGCAACAGCCCCACCGCACCCCGCAGGGTGGGCCGCTCGTCCGTGCCGGCACCACCACGCCCGCCCGGCACGAACAGCACCAGCACCAGGACCCCGAGCACGGCGACACAGAAGCTGACCGTGAACACCGCGTCGTACCCGTCCACCGTCGCCCGCAGGATCAGGAAGGCCACCAGCGGTCCGAGCAGTGCACCGGCCGTGTCCATGGCCCGGTGCACCCCGAAGGCGCGCCCCCGGGTCTCCGCCGTACTGGACAGCGAGATGAGGGCGTCCCGGGGCGCGGTCCGCAGCCCCTTCCCCGTGCGGTCGGCGGCGAGGACCAGTCCGATCGGAGTCAGCGAATGAGCAACCAGCAGCAACGGCTTGCACACGGCCGACACCGCGTACCCGAACCCGGCGACCCACTTGTGCCGTCCGCCACCGCGGTCGGCGAGATGCCCGCCCACCAGCCGTACGACCGCCGAGAACCCGTTGTAGACGCCGTCGAGCAGCCCGAACCCCAGCGGCGACAGACCCAGCCCGGTGACCAGGTACAACGGCAGTACGGCCGTGACCATCTCGGACGACACGTCCGTCACCAGACTGACCGTTCCGAGCGCGAGCACGGTCGGGGCGATCGCGGCACGGCGCCGCCCGGCCAGTGGCCGGACGGCACCGTCCGCGGACGCCGGCGTGCTTGCGCGGCTGTCCGCTACGTACACGTCAGGACGCCCAGATGCCGGTGATGTCCTTGGCGGAGTCCGCGTTGCCCGCGTGCGAGGTCAGCCCCTGGCTGTCCTCGAGGGTGCGCAGCAGGTCGTAGTGGTTGTAGGTGGTGGAACTGGACGACCCGGCGGCCACCGGCTGCCCGTACAGCACGGTCGGGATCCGGTTCCCGCTCAGCCGGTTGTCCTCGTCGAAGGTGATGACGAGCAGGCTGTTGTGGGTCTTGGCCCAACTCGCATAGCCACCCAGGTTGTTCTTCAGCCAGGTGTCACCGGTGGACACCGAGCAGTCGTGCATGTCGCTGCACAGGTTGGGGACCACGTACGACATCTGGGGCAGCGTCGAGTAGTCCGTCGGGAACTGGTCGAACGTCATGGCGCTGTCCGTCGGCACGTTGCTGAACCCGAACCACGGGTTGTGCTTCTGGGCGTAGTCGCCGCTGCTGCACGTGGTGTCGCCCTGGCCGGGCAGATCCTCGTTGTAGCTGGCCCAGGTACGGCCGGCGTCGATCACCTCGGACGCCAGGTTGGGCGCCGAGGAGAAACCGGGCGTGACACAACTGTCGTCCGTGATGCCCTGGGTGTCGCCGGAGAACATCGCGTAGTAGTTCGGCTGGCTCGGGTGGGTCTCGGCGTACGACTGCGTCAGGTTGGCACCTCCCGACTTCAGCGAGTTGATGTACGGGGCGCTGGAGGAGCCGATGACCTGGCTGTACGCGTGGTTTTCGAAGACCACGACGACCACGTGGTCCGGGCTCGGCACGGCGCCCGCGGCGTGCGCGGACTCTGCGCCGATCCCGGTCCACAGCCCGAACGCGGCCGCGGCGAGGGCGGCTGTGGACGCCACGACGGTACGGGCACGGCGGTACACGGAACTGCCGGACACATCAACCTCCGGTGTGGGGGGCGGGGCGGGGCTGGCGGTGCGGACAGAGCATGCACACGCCAACATTCCCGCGCCGCACGGCATCCAACCGGGAGAGTGAAGAGCGGATGAACGGCCGGGGTCCGGACCCGTGGCCGCAGCCGCGCACGGCGGGAAGGGACGTGCCGGGCGGCGTCCGCCCGCAGCCACGGCACCCCCACACGGGCCGCCGCAGCCAGTGGGACCACACACCCGCAGGGCCCCACGCACCCGAACCCGCCCGTCACTGCCCATGCACCGGCACGGCACCCCACACCCGAACCCGCTCCACCCCCGCAGGGCCCCGCAGCCGCGGGGAAGCCACGCCCCGCCCCCGGCCCGCGCCGGGCAGGGCCCACGCAACCGGCACGGCACCACGCACCCGAACCCGCACCCGCCCGGCAGGGCCCACGCACCGGCACGGGGCACCCCAAACCCGAACCCGCTCCACCCCCGCAGGGCCCACGCACCGGCACGGCACCCCACACCCGAACCCGCCGAACCCGCCCCCCCCCCGGCGGCCCCCCCCCCCCACACCGACCCCGG